>CADBPX010000032.1 GCA_902796625.1 uncultured Pseudomonadota bacterium | reverse complement strand
ACCACATTATGAAGCTGAGCCAACTTCAAAGCCAAAGTTCGTTCTTCCGGTGCCTGCAACACAATATTTTCCATTTCTAAACCATTGGCTTTAGCCTTGCGTAAAACGGAATTAATTCGTGCTACGGCATATTGAATATACGGACCGGTTTTACCTTCAAACTTAGCAAAGTCATCCAATTCAAAAACATAACCGGAAGCAATGGTATTTTTCAAATCTTGAAATTTGATAGCGGCAACGGCGATCTGGTTGACTAATTTTTCAATTTCCGCTTCGCCGTAACCTTCAACTTCACCGGCTTTCGGTAATGATTGCCGCACTTTTTCTTTTGACATTTCAATTAAGGTTTCTAAGTTCATCACTCCGCCGTCCCGTGTTTTAAACGGCTTACCGTCAGCTCCGTTTACCGTTCCGAAAACGATATGTTGCAGTTTCACATCTGGAGCAATTCCCAGCTTTTGCGCTCCTTCAAAAACTTGCTCAAAGTGCAAAGCTTGCCGACTATCGGTAAAATAAACAATTTCCTGCGCCTTGAGTTGATCAACTCGCATTTTTATGGTTGCCAAGTCGGTGGTATGATAAGTATATCCGCCGTCTGATTTCACCAAAATTACCGGTGGTTTAGGCTTATTTCCTTCTTCCAAGCGAATAATTTCCGCACCGCCGTCAACTTCCGAAATTCCTAATTGTCGGGCAATTTTAACAATTTCACCGCAAGTTTCATGCGCGTCGCTTTCTCCCCACCACAAATCAAAATTAACATCTAATTTTTGGTAGTTTTCTTTAACGGCTTTTACCGATTCTTCACGCAAATGCTTCCATGCTTGGCGATACCCGGCATCTCCTTCCTGTAATTTTGCCGTAATTTTACGTGCGTTTTCGCGCGCTGTCTCATCTTCTTTGCAACGAATGTTAGCTCGTTTATAAAATTCGGTAATCTGCGCAATGTCATAATTATGAACCTTTTCCAAATCACCGTCTTGGCGAATAATTTCCGCCAGAATCATTCCCATTGGAGTTCCCCAGTCTCCGAGGTGCACATCACTGATTACATCATTACCGACAAAACGCTCAATTCGTTGAATAGCCTCGCCGATAACACCGGAGCGCAAATGTCCCACATGCATTTCTTTAGCCACATTCGGCCCGCCGTAATCTAAAACTTCACGATGCGGGTTATCAACAACACCGCAACCCAAACGCTCATCTTCAGCCATTCTGTCGGCATTTTGTGCAATATATTCATCTTTTAGTTTAATATTAACAAACCCCGGTCCATCAACCGAAATCGATTCGCAAAAATCAAATTTTTCCAGCTCTGCTGCAATTGCCGTGCCTATTTCGCGCGGATTTTTATGGGTAGTTTTTGCCAAAGCCAGTGCTCCGTTACACTGAAAATCACTTAAATCCGGTCGATCAGAAACTTTAACCGTGGCAAATTTAACATCAAAGTCCAAATTTTCAAATATCTGCCTTAAGGCATCATTTATTTTATTTTCGAGTAATAAATTCATTCTAAGTCCCTTACTTTATTTTACGCATCTATAATGCATATGATTAGGCAACAACAATTTGCCGTCAAAATGCGTTTTTTTCACAAATTCTGCATGTGTTCCGGTTCCTTGCTTAACACATTCCTCATCTGCCATTTTTTGCAATTCTTCTTCGCTTGACCACAAACCGTTATAGCAAATAACCGGATTTTCCGGTGTTGAAGGCCCCGAATATAAACGATTAATATCCTGTACCCCCGGATTGCGCCGTCGATCGACATAAGGCTGCAACAGACTGCAAGCATTCAAAAAGATTAAAAATAAACATATCAGTGTTAATTTTTGACTGGACAATTTAAAAAACTCCATTACATTATGTTTTAACTTAAGCAACTATACACAAAGAATATTAAAATGAAAAGTGAAAATACATATATAGGTGATGAAAAGTTTACAAAATTTCTTGAACACTATAATTGTCCGACACCGTTAGATGTTGTTAAAATGCGTTTCGCCGGCAGCATTTGCAGTCCCAACACAGCTCTGCGCCCTACGGACATAATTTCTTCTTTATGGCCGAATAACCAGTCACCGCGCTTGGAAACCAAAAAAGAGGCTGAGTTGTTCTTCAAATTTTTTATGGGACTGTGGGATGAAATGTTTAACTGCGTGACCGCTAACTCTGTCAACCTGCCCAACATTTCTTCATCGTCAGACTTGCAAATTGAGTGTCAAAAACGCCATGCCATTCTGGAGTTTGGCTTTATTGAAGGTTTCTGGGGCGGCCTTGCTGATATAAAAATACCGGCTTATATAGCTGAGGTTCTCGATTCGCTTAGCCAATTAGCCGAAACTTACCATACATTATCGGCTAAAATTGCCCCGCAAAAAGAAAATAAAAATATCTTTAAAGCAATAATTGAATGTGATAAGATGGTCGATAAGTCATTGCATTTTATTATTGCCAACTATGTTTTACCTCATATGGAAGAACTAAAACATACCATTAATTAAGGGAGATCAGAATGAAAAAAATTATCTTCATATTGTTGTTGTCTTTATTATATATTGCACCATCCTATGCCGATAAGGCTGATTTGGAAAAAATTGAAAATTACCTGAATAACATGCAAACCTTACGCGCCGGATTCGTGCAAATGGCCAGCAACGGAGGCACTGCCGAGGGCAAACTTTTTATTGCCAAACCCAGTAAAATCCGTATGGAATACACTTCCCCTGATCCGCTACTGGTAGTCGGTAACGGTGACTATGTCATCTATAATGACAAAGAATTGGATCAGGTCACCAATATAGATTATAAAGATATTCCGGCAACCATGATTCTTACTCAAAAAATTAAATTTGACGGCAGCAATTTGAAAGTTATCGATTTATATAAAGACAACGGCCAAACATCCATTACGGTAGAAATGCCGAAAACACCCGGAGTTAAGCCGATTACATTGATTTTTGACAACAGTCCGTTCCAGCTTAAACAATGGAAAGTTATCGATCAGCAAAACATTGAGGTAACAATTTCGTTGTTTAATATTGAAAAAGACATTCCTCTCGAACCAAAGCTTTTCAAATTTGATAAAAAAGCGGGAAATTCGCAATCAAAAACTCAACGCAAATAAACCATAAATAAAAAAGTCCCTCAGCTGAAGGGACTTTTTTATTTATTTTACGGGAAAGTATTTTGCCGGATCTTTGTATATACGACTAACAAGGCAACTTTCCAATGTTGCCACAACAACATATAAAACAACCTGGCCGACAAAAACCAACCACAACCTCGATCCTTCAATGAACCAACATGTTGCATAAGGATCAATCATAAAGGCTATAAACAGAGCCATGAAAGACATACCGTTAGCCAATTCTACCACTGAACGCAAACGCGCTAGGCTTCTTAAAAACTTTAGGAACATCATAATTTAATCATAATTTTTGTTTGTGCACGATTGTAACACGAAATTCTTTAAAAATCACTAAAAATTTTTGCCAAAAATAAAATTTTTGTAAAAAATTAACATTTCCACATTAATGTACTTCCTAAATTCGTAAATCTAAGGAGTATATCATGAAAAAATTTATCATTTCTTTCTGCACTGCATTATTTTTAACCTTCAACGCTCACGCGCAACAAGCACTTGATCCGGAAAATACTCTGGTCATGCAATTAAAAGACGGACCGGTTACAATTGCCATGTATCCCGACGTAGCACCGCAACATGTTGCACGTATCAAACAACTGGTTCGACAAGGATTTTATGACGGCTTAAAATTTCACCGCGTTATTGAAGGATTTATGGCGCAAACCGGAGACCCTCTGGGCAACGGTACCGGCGGCAGTGGACAAAAATTAAAAGCTGAATTTAATAACAAACACCATGGCCGCGGTACTGTTTCAATGGCCCGAGCTTCGGATCCTAATTCGGCCGACAGCCAATTTTTCATTTGTTTTGCTGATGCCGGATTTTTGGATGGTCAATACACCGTATGGGGACAAGTGATATCCGGCATGGAAGCCGTTGATAAAATTAAACGCGGCACCGGCAACAACGGAGAAGTAACGGCGCCTGATACCATTATTTCATTAAAAGTTTTAGCTGACACGCAAAAATAAAAAAAAATTAAAGACGATATTAATCCGCACGTTTATCGGCGCTATGGCAATAGTTACAGATAGGGCACTTATCACACAATGGTTTTTGTGCCTTACAAACATAGCGCCCGAACAGCACCAACCAGTGATTGGTATTTTTCACCACCTCCGGCGGCAAAACTTTTAACAAATCAAGCTCAACGTCAAGCGGAGTTTTACCCCTGCTGAAATCCAGACGATGCGCGATTCGCATAACGTGCGTATCAACTGCCAGTGTCGGTTGATTGAACCACACATTCATTACCACATTGGCAGTCTTGCGCCCTACTCCGGCCAACCGTGTCAAAACATCTCTATCGGCCGGAACTTCTCCGTTATACTCCTCAAGCAACTGCCGGCTCATTAAAATAATATTTTTTGCTTTATTATTATATAAGCCGATAGTTTTTATATATTCTTTGAGTTTATCCTCACCTAAATCCAGCATTTTTTGCGGAGTATCAACAATTTGAAACAATCGTTCCGTTGCCCTATTCACCCCTTTATCCGTGCTTTGTGCGGAAAGCATTACCGCCACCAACAAAGTATAAGGGTTATGAAAATTTAATTCACACTGCGGATGAGGATTTTCGCGTGCAAAAATTTCCATGATTTGCAAAATTTCCTGCGGTGCACGCATTATGCTTTAACTCCGCCGGCTCCGGCTGCTTTGGGTGCCGTTTCATCTAAAGGCCAACGCGGCCGCGGTTTAAAATCCAGCTCATTGGTTAATCCCAACCGATACCTTTCCAATCCGGCCCAAGCCACCATAACTCCGTTATCGGTGCAAAAACGAATTGGCGGAGCGGCAAACTCCAAATCATATTTATCCGCCAGCTCCTTAAGTTTTCCCCGCAAATATGTGTTTGCGGCAACACCGCCGGAGACAACGACATGTTGTCCTTGCGGATAATTTTGCTTAAAATAGCGAATGGCACGTTCCAGTTTTTGCGTCAGACATTGGGTTGCCGTTGTCTGAAAACACGCGCAAATATCGGCAATATCCTGTTGTGGCAAAAGAGTACTGTCAATTTCCCCGTCGGGCGAATAAGAAGAAATAATTTTACGTACGGCCGTTTTTAAGCCGGAAAAAGACAGGTTACAGTCATTAGAGCCAGACAACGGATGCGGCAACGAAAAACGAGAATTATCACCCAAAGCCGCTAATTTTTCAATCATCGGTCCGCCCGGATAACCTAATCCCAGCATTTTTGCCACTTTATCGAAAGCTTCTCCGGCGGCATCATCAATTGTCGTACCTAAACGCTGATATTCGCCGACATTTTTTACCACTAAAATCTGGCAATGCCCGCCCGATACCAATAAAAGCAGATAAGGAAATTCAATATCATGGGCAATTCGTGCGCATAAAGCGTGCCCCTCTAAGTGATTAACGGCAACAAACGGCTTATTAAGAGCCAATGCGATAGCCTTAGCGGTCATAACTCCGACAACCACGCCGCCGATTAACCCCGGACCGGCAGAAGCCGCCACTGCATCAACATCTTGTAAACTGATATGTGCACGTTGTAAACAGGCTGAAACGATATCATCGACATGCTCCAAATGGGCACGTGCGGCAATCTCCGGCACAACTCCGCCATATTGTTTATGCTCTTCTTGCGATTGCAGAGCCTCGCCTAAAATTTCTTTTTGTTCGGTAACAACCGCGGCACCGGTATCATCGCAACTGCTTTCAATTCCCAAAACAATCATATTCTTATCCACTTTTTATATTTTCATCATATATAAACTTTTTACTTTTACGATTATATGAAATACAATAAGGTAAAATGTCAAGCAAAAGGATTGAAATATGGTAAAAAACATGCAAAAAAATGAAACGACAGCAGAGATTAAGCCGGCAAAATCCAATAGTTACTGGAAATTTAAGCTAATAATGCTTCTGCTGATTGGTGCGGCAATAACCGGTGTTTACGGCTACTACAAGTGGCTGCCGCTACTTAATACCGACACAGCGGACTGTGCGCTTAAAACTGATGTAGAAAAACAAATCGCTGACCTTAATCAACGCCTTAATCAGATAACAACGCAAGTATCAAAACTGCAAGAATCGCAAACCGCTACCCTGCCGTCTTCACCTATAGCAAGCGCGGCAACCGAAGATATACAAAACCAACTGGAGCAGTTTAAGCAACAAATAAATTCGCAAATCGCTGCGTTAACCGCAGAAATAAGCGCAAATGACCAAGAAGCGGTTCAGCCGGTAACTCCGGCGACCATAGAGCGAACCCCGGAAATTTTGTTGGCTTCCGGAGCAATGATCGTACGCGATATGGCTGAAAACGGATTACCGTTTGAATATGAAGCCGAAGTTTTACAAATATTGGCTCAACATAATGAAATTGCCGAAAAATATGTATCGCAAATCCAAAAATATGCCTCGTCAGGCATTAAAGGCCGTGCTTCACTTATTCGCGCCTTTAACGCTTTTTATCCCGGCTTAAATGAAGCGCCGACCACTGCGCAAACCGATAACGACAACACCGAAAAAGAAGCAACTGCCGAAACTTCTTCTTGGCAAGATAAAATATGGAGTTGGCTGAAGAAAATGGTTGTTCACAAGAAAAAAGCACCTAAACCGGTATTTACGGCAGAACAGGACGAAGTTTATGAGCTGGTAAACTCCGGAAAACTGGCAGAGGCCGTAAATTCACTGAAAACCAGTGACAACTATGCCAAAATTGATGCCTCGGTCATCAATCAGTGGGAAAATCAAGTTCAAGATTATTTGAATTTTGACCGGGCAATCAACGGATTAATCATGAATTCGTTGGCCAATATTCGTCTTAAAGAAATGGAGCATTAAGCATGAACCCTGCTTCATTTTGGCAGGAACAATATCGCATTGTTCCTTCGCAGTTGCAGCTTTTACCGAAAATACACAGTGTAGTAACGGCTTTCAATACTAACATAGATGCAGTTATCAAGCTGAAAGGCTCGCAAATAGCTGAGTTAGCTGCGGCGGTAAACATAGACAACGCCTCTGCTTCCTTGCCTTCACGGATTTCTACTCCGCAGGACGTTGTCCGCGGCATTATTCGTTGTTTTACCTTAGGCATTGCCGAAGAGTGGCTGGCTGAAGATGCGCAAATTGTTACCTGGATGATGCAAAATCTTGGCTACGATCGTTTACAAATGGGCGGTCAAAGCGGTATAATCAGCAATGTCATGGCGCTACTTGGAGTTAATAAAGTTTATGTTCACACCAATTCGCATCCGGCTCTGCAATCTCAACAGTTTTTAGATATGGATAATCTGTTGGCCATTGATGAAAACGGCTCATGGCAGAAAGCATCTGCCGTTTCCCGTAATGATGATCCGCTTATTCACTGGATTATTGAATTTGACAAAGATGATGTTTTACCGCTGAACGGCAAAAACTACGTTTGCCCCAAAGCCAACCGTTTCATTGCCACCTATGATCCGGCCAACATGAATTTGCAAATCAATCCTGATTTTATCAATAAGATTAATCAGCAAGGATTTAACTATTTGATTTTATCCGGATACCATAATTTAACGGCGCATAACCGCGGTATGGAACTCATAGAAGAAAATATTTCCTTATTGCGTAGCTGGAAACAAAAGTGGCCGCACGGAATTATTCATCTGGAACTTGCATCGACGCAAGATAAAATCATTCGCTTAGCCATTATCAACAAAATTGCGCCATTGGTTGATTCTGTCGGCCTCAACGATCGTGAAACTCTTGATGCCCTTGAAGTTGCCGACCCCGAACTATACCACGATCTGTCAAAGGGCAAACCGACATCAGTACAGCTGTTACAAGCTCTTTACTGCTTAAAAGAAAAGCTCAAAACGCCGCGATTGCAGCTACATATGTTCGGCCTGTACATAACTTTGCAAGATTCTGATTTTTCACTTTCTCCTCGCCAAAATAAAAACGGCATGATGTTGGCAGCTACCGTTGCCGCTTCTAAGGCCGGCATCGGTCAATTAGCTAATACTGCCGATTTATTGTGGGCTCATGGTCAAGATGTCAGCTCTGTCGGTTTGGCAGAATTAGAAAATCTAGCACGTTTTATCGGTGATAATAATCTGATGCTGAGCGGAATTGGTAAGTACCGCGGATACGACATTATTGCGGTTCCGACCATATTGATAGACAAGCCGAAAACACTGGTTGGTATGGGCGATACCATTTCCTCTGTTTCTCTTGTCGGTGCCGGATAAATTAATGTACAAAAATCTTAAATATTTACTTGACATCAGAAGGGAAAAATATTTATATAAGGCATAATGTTTAACGGCAGTTGACTTTATGTCATTTGGTGTTGCCATTTACGGCAAAAACTAAATTGTGCTGCATTTTTATAAGTGGAATATTAAATGAGTATTAGTCCGATACAATTTCTGCGTCAAGTAAGACAAGAAGCAAAAAAAGTTACTTGGCCGACAAAAAAAGAAGTAGTGCCAACCTGCACAATGGTTATCATTGTTGTAATTATGGCGGCGGCATTTTTCTTCGTGGTTGATATGGTTCTCGCTTGGGGCGTAGATAAAATTTTACAGTTAGGTTAGGAGCAACAAATGACAGCACGTTGGTACATCGTAAACGTATATTCCGGCTCAGAGAAAAAAGTAGCCGAATCGATCAGAGAACAAGCCGTTTTGAAAAAGATGGAAGATCGCATATTGGAAGTTTTGGTTCCTACCGAAAATGTTGTTGAAATCAGAAAAGGCACCAAGGTTAACGCTGAACACAAATTCTTTCCGGGATACATTTTAGTTAAAATGGAACTCACTGATGAAACTTGGTTGGTTGTACAGAAAACGCCGCGTGTCAGCGGATTCTTGGGTAGTCGTAACAAACCGCAACCGATCAGTGATGCCGAAGTTGAAAAAATTATGAATCAAATAAAAGACGGCATTGAACGCCCGCAAACCAACGTAGCTTATGAAGTTGGTGAACAGATTCGCGTAACGGATGGACCGTTTGCCTCATTTGTCGGAGTGGTTGAAGATATTGATACGGAAAAGAACCGTATTAAAGTTTCGGTTTCAATTTTCGGCCGATATACTCCGGTTGAGCTGGAATTTTCACAAGTTGAGAAAGTTTAATTAAAATAAAAAACGGAGTTAAATCCGTTTTTTATTTTTTGCTTTTTTTCACAAAAATGTCATATTTTATAAATTGACAGTAACGAGGTTTTGTGATATATTGGAGATGTTAAATGAAATTATTAATTATTAAAAATTTTAGAGGTATGAAAACTCTCGGTAAAATTTTCGTGGCACACGCTGCCTGTTTAATAGTAGCAATGCTGTTAATTGTATTGATAGTGAAGTTCACTCTGGGTGACTGGGGCGTTCTCGTCGCCGTAGCTTTGCCGTTAGTAGCAATTGCTGCGTGGATGATCATTGTGAAGCCCGCCATTCGAGAGGCATCACTATCGCTGATTGCATTGGCTGTAGCCGGCCTATTAGCCTATTACTT
>CADBPX010000031.1 GCA_902796625.1 uncultured Pseudomonadota bacterium | reverse complement strand
TTGCAACAGCCGCCGCATAACGCTAAAGTTAATCCCATAACCTAGTTCTGCCTTATCGATATAGCGCTCGGCAATACCGGTACGCTTGGCCACTTGGCTCACTCGCAAACACTTTTCGCGCCGCAATTGCCATAAAGCATACCCCATTTCTCTCCGTGACTGCGGATCTAAAAAATACCCCAAACTTGACATTGTCTTGAACTCCTATTTTTTGTTAAACCAAACAAAAACCGACCTCAAAAAAGGTCGGGGAGTTAACGACTGCCAATAGCCAGTCCGGCGTATTCAACATATTCCGCCGGCTCCCCGTTACAGAGGAATTTTTTCTATTGGAGGAGCCTACACTCCATCGGCAATCTCTTGCCGACAAGAGCATATTAAAACACTGTATTTAAAATGCAAGCAAAAAATCAGCCGCGCCGAAACATACTGAGAACAAAACTTACAGCAATAAACAATGCTAAAAAAATAAACACATAAAACGAAATATAAATCAATCCGGCAAATATTAAAATCAGCAAAACACTTGCCAATACATTAATTATCCACCCGTATTTCATGATTAAAACCGGCCAATTTATTCTTTTATCTGGACCGTTTGATAAATTATAACCGCATTTTACACAATAGTCGCCATCGGCCGGCATATTGGCTCCGCAATTTGCACAAACTCGATAAAATCCTTCGCCGTTATCCGTCAAACGATGATTACATTGCCGACAAAACAACCATAACAACCTTCTTTGTGGTTCAACATCTTTTTGACAATAAAAACAATATACTTTCTTCATTTTAATCCTAACACTAACATTTATAATCTAGGATATTTAAATTAAAAAAGCAATCCCTAGAAATTTTGTTTTATTAGCCCTTTGTTCATATTTGATTTGGTTATTAAACACTTATCTTTATGAACGTGAAACAAATATTCACAGTATTAATCATCAAATAAGGAGAATAAAATGAAAATAAAGAAAAATGAATCATCGTCATTCAAACCATCATCACAAGCATCTTCATCAACCCATGGCGGCTGTGGTTGCGGCGGATCATCGGTAAATGAATCAAACTCTGCTTGTTCGGAAAACACTGAAAAAGAAGGTGATCATAACTATCAATCTCGCAAATAGGAGATAATTTATGAAAAACTTAGCATCCTGCGCTTCCGGACGCAATCAAAATTCGGAAACAGGACTTACTAATCGCAATTCGGAATTTAACAATTTAATGACCTATTTTTGGAATCATTTAGATATGCCCAGCAGTTTAGCGGAAGCGGTAGAAATAGAGCCACGCCTGCAAATTGCCGAAACCAAAGACGCGGTTAATATTGTTGCCGAATTACCGGGAATTGATGAAAAAGATTTAGATTTACAAATTTCTTCCGACGGATATTTATCTATCAGCGGTGAAAAAAAGAATTTCCACCAATCAGAAGAGAAAAGTTCTTATTTTTCGGAAATTTCCTATGGTTCTTTCAAGCGGATGATACCTCTGCCTTGGGATTTAGATTATGAAAAAGTAACGGCTGACTATAAAAACGGCATTTTGCATATTTCCATTCCTAAGTCACAGGTTGAACAGCAAAAATTTAAAAAAATAAATATAAATCAAGCATCTGCTTAATTCTGATACCCTCGTTTTTAATTAAACGAGGGTATCATTTTTGGATTACTTTAACCAAAACTTAAATTTTCAGCACTAATATAGCATTGTCTTACTGTATATGAAAGGTTATACAATGCTTAAGAATGCTTTATTAATCAAAACCATAGGAACAATAACATTAAGCTCGTTTATTGCCACTGTAATACCGCAAAAAACGCTTGCTAATGACTTATATCCGCTTTCTTTTTCTAAAATGTATAACCTAGCCCAAGCCGGTGAAGTTGAAGCTCTCCGCGCCTCGGTACGCCGAGGAATGAATATTGATTCTCTGGATTCTGATGGCAACACCGGACTATGTATAGCTGCTCGTAATCACGATGCATACACCTATAATGTTTTTCGCGCGGCCGGTGCCAACCCGCGTCATCCGTGCGTGCAAAAAATTTCTGACTATGAAGATTTTGTAAACACCTCCAAAGCCGTACCGATATCATCAACAACCCGCGAAGCCTATGGTTCATTAGGAAAAGAAGAGTATAAAATATCTCCGGTTGTTTGGTGGGTTTTAGGCGGTTTAGTCGTCGGCGGCGGCATTGCTGCAATAATTGCTTCAAGCAGTGGCGGCAGTAGCCATAAAAAAAGCACAACAAACCCTGAAGAATATGACAATGTTGCCGATAAACTGGCCTCAAAAGGCAATGTTTCTCGCTCAACAACCGGATCATCGGTTAATAATAGAAACATTACCGTAGAAAATAAAAAGACAGATCAAATCGTTAAAATGGATTTTAATAAGAGCGTTTTGGAACTTTCGGAATATTTTGATGTAGCTTTAAAGGCTTCTAAAGGCGGTGTATTTACCAATTCTGCCGGTACTAACCTGCAATTAAGCTCCGGTGCCACCGGTATGGCGGCCACTGTCGGCAGTTCGGTCTATAACAACGGTTATATCAATGTTGATGCCTATAATGCCGGCATCGGTATGCTTGCCAGTGAAGATTCCACCGCCGTAAATAACGGATCCGGCATTATTAAAGGAACTTCAACCAATGGTATAGATATTAATTTTTCCGGTTATGATGAAAGTAATATGGCTATCGGAATGTATGCGGATACCAAATCAACCATAATTAACAACGGTGATATCCGCGGCTCAGCCATAAAAGCTTCCGAAAAACCGAAAACTTCTAATGATTCAAGTGATAATAATTCATCTACGGATAATTCATCATCTGGTAATTCTCTATCTGAATACTTATCCGGCGACAATACTTCTTCTAACAATAGCGAAGATACTCAAACAACTATATCAACAAGCAGTAATGGTAAAATAGTCGGTATGGAAGCTATGATAATTAATGCCGGCAAAGACGTGCAAAATACTAATATAACCGTTAAAAACAACGGAAATATCCAGCTTAGTGCCGGCGATAGAAATAATACCAACGGAGAAATAAAAGTTGGGCTTATCGCTATGGCAAGTTATTTAGATGACTCCTTTATGAACGGATCTAAGGATATTATGCGGGCAGAAAAAGTAACTTTAACCAACAGCGGAAATATTAATTTAGGTTATACCGGAACATATACCACTCAAGCTGAAACCTCTTTGCGTAAAGGATTAGGCGGAATAGTCGGTATGCGCGCTGATGCCAACACAACTGCTTATAATGATGGTAGCATATTGATAAGCCTTACCAACGATACATCTGCCTCTGGTTCCAACAGTTCTAATTATGATATTGCTGCGGGCTTACAATCTGTTCACGGCGGTTCAATTTATAACCATGAAAACGGTATAATAACCATAAATACCTCAGCACCTAATGCGCGTATATCTTACGGTATGCTTTCAGTTGAGGGATCAGGAACTGTATCCGGATTATATACATATCTTGATCATACATTATTAAATGAAGGTAAAATTCAAATGACTGCCAGCAACAATTATGGTATGGCTTCATATAATGGCGGTGTATTACAAAACAAGGGACAAATTGTCTTAGGAACCGAATCTAACACTTTATATTCCAATAATATTGGAATGTACGGTTCTTTTGAAGGTGAAAGAGTAACTTTACTCAATACCGGAACAATTGATATATATTCCAATAAATCAATTGCCATGGCTAACGATTATGCCGGTGATACAGTATTAGTTAACGATGGTATTATTAATATTTATAAAAATGCCATAGATTCAAAAGTATTCGGCGGCAATTACAGTCAGTTAGTTAATAACGGTACAATTAATTACTGGCCGACATCTGTTTCCGATCAATCTCCGGAAGAAAGCGAAAATGTTAATTATAATCCTTTTGCCACCTTCAAAATGTTATCTTATGCTTCAATAATGTCAACCAAAGCCGAAGCAATAAAAGGCGGCTCGGCAGACACGTCATCTACCACAGAAGAACTGTATAATGAAGGAGAAATCAATATTTACGGTTCTTCCTATGTTTCAGCCTTAGCGGTTGAAACCAAACAAGGAACTGCTTATAATAACGGCTCTATTAACTTACTAAATCGCAGTGATTTAGTAAAAAGTATCGGACAAATCGGTATGTATTTATCTGATGATGCTTTATACACGGCAAATTTAACTAATAATAAAGGTGCCAGTATTATCTCCGATGTTAAATACTCCGTAGGTATGGGTAGTAATTCAACTAAAGATGTAGCTATTTTTAACGCCGGTAATATAACCTTAAACGGTGACCGTTCAATAGGTATTTATTCGGCTCAAGGTGGAAATATAACCAACTCTGCAACTGGTATTATAACCGTTAATTCTAACGAAACTGCAGGTATTTATGCAACCAACGGATCGGTTATCCAAAATTACGGAACCATCAATATAACCGAAAATGCTCATGATAGTTACGGTATTTACGTATATAACAACATTGGTTCAACTGAAGCTTATAATTCCAACGGCGGAACTATTAATGTTGCCGGTACCAATTCTTACGGTATGTTTGTTTATATTACTGATTCATCTGATACTCAAACTCAAATAAAAGTCAGTAATACCAGTAAAATAAATGTAACAGGAAATAATTCTTACGGTATGTTTGTTTATTATAAAAACAACAAAGAAGAACGTCAGGATATTATAGTAAAAAATGATGGTGAAATTAATGTCAGCGGATCAACAAACCAAGATATTGGAACAATAGGTCCGGAAGATGAAAATAGTAATCTTACAACATCTTCAATTATCAGAACTTCATCTTCTCCGCGAAGCTTAAAACTTATTAATAGCGGTAAAATTTCTACTGATAATGATGTTAATTTAGGTAATAAAAACTCTACCGATAAAGTTATTGTCGCTAAAGGAGGTTCCTATCAAGCTAAATCATTTACCGGGACCGCTTACGCTGATTCAAGTATTGTTACCGATGATTTTGCCACCCAATATATTAACGAAAATTCATTTATCGGTGAAGATAAAGGAATGGATATTGTTTCCGATTCTTATATGTATAAAGCTTCCAAACAATTAAATTCCCAAGGAAACACCGATGTTGTAATGGAACAAAAACCATTTGATGAATTGGTTAATAATTCACAATTATCCGCTTATTTGAATAATAATTATGATAAACGACAGGGTAATACACTGTTCAATCAGCTAAAAACTGCGGAAAATAAAGATCAATTTGATAATTATGTTGATCAAATTTTCGGACAAAGTATGTTATCTAATATAACCAAACAAAGTTTAGATATTGAAAAATTATCTTCATCAGCCGTAAATGACAACTTATTAACACCAACTTCCAATACTGTAAGATATAAGGCAGATATAGCAATATATAAAAATAAGGTCGGAAATAAACAATATGCCAGTGGTTATAAAGATAAGGTTATTTCTGCTTATGGTTTCAGAGATGAGCAAATATCCGCAAGCACCCGTTGGGGAGCCGGTTTAAATATAGCACGAAGTGATAGTAAATTTAATGACCATTCCACACGTTATAATAATTTATTAGAAGTATATGCTTCTGCTCTTATTAATCATAATAATACTTCATTATTAATTAAACCGAAAACCGGACTGGCTTACGGTCATTATCGCCGTTCTACACCAAACCTATTTTACAAGGCTGATACTAAAGAATATTACTATGGTATAGACACTGTTTTACAACATAATATTCAAACTTCATATGCTTTAATTATTCCGCAAATAGGATTTAATTTAACGGGTTTATATATGGATTCGATTCACGAAAATAACAAAGGATTAAAAATAAATCATAAAAATACTGTTTCTGCACAATCTTTAGCCGGTGTAGATGTGCAAAAACAGTTTGCCGTAAATGATAATCAATCTCTTAAACTAGCTGTTGGTGGATGGTATTATCATGAATTTGGCAATAAATATAAATTGAACGGCAATTATCGTGAAATGACCGGAAGTTATAGTATTTTGAGTAACCGTTTACAAAGAAACAGCGGATTATTACGCTTTAAGGCGCAATATAAATATAACAAATCTTCATTAGGCGGCTCAATTTACGCACCTATAGAACAAAAACATAATGTAATTTATTTATTTAATTTTGGTTACGAATTTTAGCAATAAAAAAATCCCTCTTAAATGAGGGATTTTTTTCTTTAAGAATTCATATTTTGGAAGAAATCTTCATTATTTTTAGTTTGCCGTAGTTTATCTAAAAGGAATTCCATACCGTCGGTCATACCCATTTGCATCAACACACGGCGTAAAACCCACATTTTAGTCAACACAGCCTTATCTACCAATAACTCTTCTTTTCTGGTTCCCGAACGCGTAATATCAATAGTTGGGAATAAGCGTTTATCGGTTAATTTGCGATCAAGAATAATTTCCGAATTACCGGTACCCTTAAATTCTTCGAAAATAACTTCATCCATACGTGATCCGGTATCAATTAAAGCAGTTGCGATAATTGTCAATGAACCACCCTCTTCCACATTACGTGCGGCACCGAGTAATCTTTTTGGTCTTTGTAAAGCATTAGCATCAACACCGCCGGTCAGAACTTTACCTGAAGACGGAACCACGGCATTATAAGCTCGTCCTAATCTGGTAATAGAATCAAGTAAAATCACCACATCTTTTTTATTTTCGACCAATCTTTTTGCTTTTTCGATACACATTTCCGCAACCTGAACATGTCGTGTTGCTGGTTCATCGAAAGTTGATGAAATAACCTCACCTTTAACCGATCTGGTCATATCGGTAACTTCTTCCGGTCTTTCATCAATTAACAGCACCATTAAATAAACTTCCGGATGATTAACGGCAATCGCATGAGCAATATTTTGCAGCATAACTGTTTTACCGGTACGCGGCGGCGCTACGATAAGGCCGCGTTGTCCTTTACCTTGCGGAGAAATTAAATCAATAACTCTGGTTGTATAGTCTTTATCACCGCAAATAATGTCAAAATTCAATTTTTCGGTCGGATACAATGGAGTTAAATTATCAAAATTCACACGTAATTTAGATTTTTCCGGATCATCGAAATTAATAGTATTAACTTTTGTTAAAGCAAAATAACGTTCATTATCTTTCGGTGCTCTTATTTCTCCTTCAACCGTATCACCGGTTCTTAATCCGAATTTTTTTACTTGTTGCGGAGAAACATAAATATCGTCAGGACTGGCTAAATAATTTGATTTAGCTGATCTTAAAAAGCCGAACCCGTCTTGTAAAACTTCTATAACGCCATCACCACAAATAACCGTATCATCTTCGGCTAATTTTTTCATAATAGCAAAAATTAAATCCTGAACACGCATAGATGAAGCATCTTCAACTCCTAAATCTTCAGCCTGAGTCAACAGCTCGGTTGGAGACTTTTCTTTCAATTCTCTTATATGCATTGTAACCTTATTATATGATTAATGAAAAAATAGAAACGATAAACAATCGCTGAAAGATTTATATTAAATATCTTTTTCAAAGTCAAGATTTTTTGCACAAAAAAATCACCTATTATATTTTTAAATAAATTGTTTTTACTATTGTATAGTCGGTTAAAAATGTGGATACAAAAAACATAACAGACATTTCAACAGTAAAGATAATAAATTATTTTATATAATACATTAAATTTTCAATAGTATTTTTAATGGTTAATATTTTATTAACATAATTAACAACTGTTCATATAATTTATGAACATGTTAATAAACTAATCAATGTTTTTTACAATATGTATATATTTTGCTAAAAATTTCAAGAGGTGACAATTTATACACAAAAACGATTTAAAATGTGTATAAAATTATAACATATTGAAAAAGGTAGATAATGCAAATTATAGGAATAACAGGATCCATTGGTTGCGGCAAAACTTTTTTGGCATCACAAATAAAAAAGATAGGTTATTACGTGTATAATCCCGATGAATGGACGCGTGATCTATATAAAAAGGCTGATTTTTTACAAATAATAAAAGAGAAATTTCCGCAAGCATTTATAAATGGACAATTTAATAAAAGAAATTTACGTAATATTGTTTTTAATGACAGTAAAAAATTAAAGTTATTGGAAAGCATAATTCACCCTTTTTTACGCCGTAAATTAAAGGATATAATAAGAAAACAGGCAAAAAAAAGCGAATATCTTTTTTTAGATGTTGCGTTATTATATGAAATGAATTGGGCCGATTATTGCGATTATGTTATAGTTGTAGATGTTCCGTATGAAGTTCAAAAACAACGTGTTATGCAAAGAGATAATATAACGGAAGAAGATTTTATAAAAATAGATAAAGTACAAATGCCGCAATCAGAAAAGAAGAAAAAGGCTGATATAGTTTTTAATACCGATATTTCCGAAAATATTGTAAGGGTTAATATAATAAAGCTGATAGAAGAGTTAAGATAATGCGTGAAATATGTTTTGATACCGAAACAACAGGATTAAATCCGGAAACCGGTGACAGATTGGTAGAAATAGGAGCGGTAGAATTAATAAACCATCTTCCGACCGGCCGTACTTTTCATGAATATATAAATCCTGAACGCGAAGTACCGGAAGAAGTTGTAAAAGTTCACGGTTTAACTACGGAATTTCTTTCTGATAAGCCAAAATTTTATGAAATAGCTGAAAAATGGCTTGAATTTATTGGTGATGACGGAATCTTAGTTGCTCATAATGCTGAATTTGATATGAAATTTACCAATTATGAGTTAAAAAAACTGGGTTATCCGACAATCGGCTGGGATCGAGTTGTTGATACTTTAGCGATTGCTCGTAATGAATTTCCCGGTGCCCGTAACAATCTGGATGCACTTTGCCGTCGTTTTAACATAGATAATTCTGCTCGTACACTACATGGTGCTTTATTGGATGCACAATTATTGGCGGAAGTATATTTACAATTATTGGGTGGAGATGAGCCAAGCATAAAATTTGTTAATGCCGCGGCAGTACATAAAGACGATGCAAATGAAAATAAAGCCAAAATACAAATAAAGGAACGCCATTTTGCTATATCTATGGAAGAGTTGGAACAACATCGTGCTTTTTTAGAAAAAAAAATTAAAAATCCGCTTTGGTTAAGGGATGAAGCAGAAGATAAAAATGATTAGTTATTTACAATACATATATAAAACTTATATAAACCGTCAAATGTTGGTTTTGATGGCATTGGGATTTTCCAGCGGCTTTCCTTTTTTATTAGTATTCGGAACACTAAGTTTTTGGCTTAAAGAAATAGATATATCACTGAAATTGATAGGAATATTTTCATTAGTAAAACTCCCCTATTCTCTTAAATGGTTGTGGTCACCATTGATAGATAACATAAAACTTCCGGTTTTAAATAAATTAGGACGTCGACGTTCTTGGGCTGTATTAATACAAATAATGCTTTTTATATCAATAGTTTTAATGTCGATAACCGATCCGCAAAAACATACATTATGTATGGCATTATTTGCGTTATTAACTTGTTTTTTATCAGCTTCGCAAGACATAGTTTTAGATGCTTTTCGCGTTGAATCTTTTACTGATTATCCGGAAAAACAGGCTTCCGGTGTAGCTATATATGTCTTAGGATATCGGTTAGGTTTAATATTTTCCGGTGCCGGCGCCATATATTTAGCTTCTATAATGAATTGGTCACATGTTTATATAATAATGGCTTGCGGAATATTTGTCGGTTTATCGGCAATATTATATACATCAGAACCACAAAAATATACATATACCAAATATAAATTTGAGATTAAGGACAGTATAAAATTTTTAAAAAATTCAATAATAAAACCGTTTAATGATTTTATGTCACACCGCTATTGGGGTTGGATAATAGTTTTAATATTCACATATCATCTGAGTAATGCTTATTTTAATCCGATGATGTTTCCGTTTTATATAGATATGGGGTTCAGTAAAACTGAAATAGCATATGTTTTAAAAATATATGGTATGATTGCCGCAATAATCGGCGGTTTGTCCGGTGGTATAATAGTTATGAAAATCGGATTAAAGAAGAGTATGATATATTTTGGTATATTACAGTGTTTATCAACATTATTATTTTCTTTACAAGCTGCTTATGGCCATAATATACCACTGTTTATTATTATTGTTACGGTTGAAAATTTTTGTTCTGGTTTAGCTACAACTGCATTAGTAGCTTATATATCATCTCTTTGTAATAAATTATATACCGCCACACAATACGCAATTTTATCATCTTTTATGAGTATATCTCGCGATGTTTTTTCTTCAACCAGCGGTTTTGTTGCTGAACATGTAAGTTGGGAAATGTTTTTTGTTATATCGGCGTTAATGAGCTTGCCGAGTATTTTAATAATACTGTTATGTATGCGACAAGAAAGAAATTAATTGTCAATTAAAAAAAAATAGTAT
>CADBPX010000030.1 GCA_902796625.1 uncultured Pseudomonadota bacterium | reverse complement strand
TCTATACGCCGTTTGATACATAGTTTATACCCGTCGATGCAACAAACGCTCACGGCTTTTTATGAATACTCACAAGATCATGATCATGATAGTTTATGCTCTAAAATTAAAGAGATTACGGATCAAGGCCTGAGATGTACTTTTTGTGTTGATACGGATGAGAAGGGACACCAGGTCTTGCATGATAATTATAGTAAATCCTGTGGAAAAAAAGAATCTCTATGGGCGGATTGGAAAAGATATCACGAAAAACATACATTGATTGTTTGTGATGAAGCCGGCAATGGTGTATATAAGCAGTTCGTCAACAAGAGTGTTGTTGAGGTCATACGTGATACGCTGAACAACTATATGTATTCGATAGAAGCTCCGGAAAAGACGGGTAATGAAAACCTGGATACTTTGCTGAATTACCTTTATAATCGCTACGAGTTAGTCAGAAATGTTTGGGATTATAATACGGATGCGGAATGGAACAATCAGGCATATTTTAAGGCGCTGAAACTGTTGAATAATGATATAGCTAAGGCATTTTCGGCACACCAGCCGCTGGAGCCGGAAAGTGCTTATATTAAAGCAATTCTTATGATGGAAGATTTGTCGCCGCGAGTATTTAATGGAATAAAATATCGTGAACAGCGTTCGTTTTATCGTAGCGAGATGGCGCAGGAGCTGTTGAAATTTTCGTATTTAACCACCAGAAAGTCGCCGAACACAGATATGGAACATTTTGCGCAATTTATTAAATCGGTGCAGGATTCCGACGGTTGGCAAGAGGCACATTATAAAATAACTCAAGAGTTTATAAGCGAAAGTCGTATGAATTGTGTTTTAAATAACTGTATTTTGGATTTGAACATTATTCGTCCACAGCCGCAAGAGACTATGTATCAGGGCTATTATCAAGATGATATTGAGCGTAGCCATTACATGAATTTATATCTTAAAAAAGGTCGCGAATAAGTCCGCAGTAAAGTTGATAGTTTTATAATCGGTAATATTTATTCTTTTCATTTCTTGATTTTGTAAAAATCATAATTACCTGTATTTTGTTAAATTAATTAAGGAGAAAAAATATGGGTGAAATGGCAAAGAAAATATCCAGAACTGATGTTGATAACTTATTAAAGGTATTAAACGAGGCATATGCTGAGGAATGGCTAGCCTATTATCAATATTGGTTAGGGGCAAAAGTTGCCTTTGGTTTGCAAAGAAGTGAGATTGTCCGCGAATTTAATGAACATGCACTTGAAGAATTGAAACACGCAAATTGGTTGGCAGATCGCATTATTCAACTGGGCGGCACACCGGTTATGCGTCCTTCGGAATGGGAGGGGAAGGCGCACTGCAAGTATTTGGCACCTGATAATTTTGATGTTGCCTCATTGTTGCATGATAATCTGGATTCGGAAAGGTGTGCAATTGGCCGCTATGAAGGAATATGCAATTTGACACATGGTCATGATTTTGAAACTTTCCGTGTGGCGGAGAAGATATTAAAGGAAGAATTGGAGCATGAGCAAGAGTTGGAAGATTTTGTTGCTGACTTAGAAATGGCTAAAAAGTTCATTCAAATGTAAGATGTTTTTTTGCTCTATCTCTGAAAGACGTTATTTAAAAAATGTCATCGCTCGCTGAGACGCTCTTTTTTTACTGTCATCGCTCGATTGCGTTAGCAATCGTCCTTCTTGCTTTGCTTGCGCTCGCTGAGGCCAAAGGCACAAAAAATAACTGTCATCGCTCCAAACCGTAAGATTTTACATAACTGTCATCCCACCAAACCGTCAGGTTTGGTCAAGGGATCTTCAAATTAATTTAAGGATTCGAAGATGCCTTGAATTTTGCTGGCGCAAAATAGGCATGACAATAAAATGAAAAATTTAAAGGTTTCGAAGATACCTTGAATTTTGCTGGCGCAAAATAGGCATGACAATAAAATGAAAAAATTAAAGGATTCGAAGATGCCTTGACCTCACTTCGTTCGGAGGCATGACATTTATTTACATTTATTTTTTACTGTCATCGCTCGATTGCGTTAGCAATCGTCCAGCGATCTTCCGCTTTCTTTTTTTTAAAGCATTCGAAGATGCCTTGACGTTTTCTGGCGCAAAATAGGCATGACATTTAAAATAAACACAAAAACGAGGCATGACATTTATTTTTTTGTGCCTAATGGCACTCGGAGGCATGACATTTAATATTCATGCGGCGTAGAATCTCTTGCTTCAAGGCAAGGCATAGGTGTAATTTTAAAAATTATCGTTTTAATTGTGGAAAGAAATAAGAATTTGAAAATTAAGGGTTGACTCCGAGAGAAAAATACTATTGAATAACACTTGTGAGTAGGGAGGAGTAGTACGTTGTTATCGATTTTTTTATCGGATTGATAGCTTAACGCGTTGATTATTCGTGTTAAGTTATTGATAAAATGAACAACTCTATATTCTTTTTGCTTTTGAGATATAAATTTTAGAGAATGGAGAAATCAAACATGATGAAACTTTCACGTTCAGGTATTACAACATTGAAGAGAATGTATAAGTCTGTTCTATTAAAATGCCTGCTGATAAACGCCGGTATTATGCTGGCGGCCGGAAACGCCATGGCAGCTGATACATGGACCGGCGCTATAACAGAAACAACACAATTTATGGACGGCTTAGCAGCTCAAGGATGGAATCGCAATAATGGTTCGGTTACTGGTTGGGGCGTTGATCAAATTTTAGATGTTATGAAAAACGCTGCTACAAATACGGATGCTGCGATCAGCTTGGTTAATGATAGCACCAAGGGTAATGAAGCTTTGTATACGGCTTTAGGCAAAAAAGCTGATAGTTCTACAGTTGAGGCTTTAAGTGGTACGGTCGCTGGTCATACGACAGCTATTGGTGCATTGAATACAGCTATTTCTGCAGTAAACACGACATTGGGTTCAAAAGCAAATTCTGCTGATGTATATACAAAGACTGAAATTGATACGACTCTTAGCGGTTATGTTAAAACGGGAGATTTGCCTGCAGTTCCAACCAAGACATCAGAATTAACGAACGATTCTGGTTTTATTACGAGTGAGGCCTTAAGCGGTTATGTGGCTAAAGAGGAAGGCAAAGGTTTGTCAAGCAATGACTTTACTGATGCTTATAAAGGTCAATTAGACGGCCTCAATGATGCTTTAGCCGGAAAAGTAGATGCTGTAGACGGCATGGGCTTATCTTCCAATGACTACACTGATGAAGAAAAAACAAAACTTGCCGGTATTGCCGCAGGTGCACAAGTTAAC
>CADBPX010000029.1 GCA_902796625.1 uncultured Pseudomonadota bacterium | reverse complement strand
CCTATTCCCGCCGCAACAACCATTACAACGGCGATATAGCCGAGCGTTTCAATCATTGATCTGCCGGATTGTCTGTCTTTTGTTCTCATTTTTACCCCTTTTTTGCGTTCATTATTGCCATAGTTTAACATAAAAAATTTTTATTCACAATCTATTTTACAAAATTACTTTATTTTTCGGATTATGTGATTATAATATAGCCAGATTTACAGAAGGAATATTACATGAAAAAAGTTACATTTCTTTTAACAGGACTGACCGGAGCAGTTTTTTGCGCAGAAAATGTCTTTGCCGACCCTTATAATTATCGTCCGTATGTCGGCACCGATTATGTTTATGGCGACGTGTCCGCTAAGGGATTTTCACCGCAATACAGCTCTGCCAATGTGCGTATCGGCTCAGAATACGGGGAGTTTCTCAGTACCGAGTTGTTTGCTTCGCAAAGCGCCAGTCGGAAAAATCGTCCGCAAGGGATTAAACTTAAATCATCTCTGCGATCTTATGGCTTGGATTTGTTGGCCTATTTGCCGTTGGGATGCGAAAAAAGATTTTCTCTTGTCGCTACTACCGGTATTGGAGAGTATGTCGCTAAAGAAAAATTATATCCGTTGAAACATCATAATGAACACGGATACGGTTATCGTTTCGGCGGCGGAATTAAATATGCTTGGAACCAAAATTGGCATTCACGAATACTGGCAAGATATGTTAATTTTGACCATCTGCACGGGTTTGACCATGCCGTCGAATATTCTGCCGGCGTGGAATTTCACTTTTAATTTGCGAGGAAATCATGCTTAAAAAATTTATTGTTATTTGCGCTTTAATGGCTTTACTTGCCTTGAGTTTTGTGTTGGTTCGCAAAACTAAAACGGCTTCCGACGAAATTACAGAACCGCAAGAAGAGGTTAATGAAGTTAAAGAAACTCCGATCCCAGAACAAGTTTTCAGCTTTAATAAAGATAATTTGCAGGAAAATTGCACCATCGATGACGGACAATTCTGCACCGTCGAAAAAGCGGTTAAATGCACACTAAATCCCGATTTCGCCGATTGCGCCAAATCAGATCTGCCGAAGTTTATTTTTATGCAGGATCCAAGCGTTGAAAGACCTACGGAAATGAATTATAAAATTGTCGATCGTAAATCTATCGGTAATAATTCCGTCGAAATCTATACCGAAAGCACTTGCAACGGTAACTGGTTCGGATTATGCCAAGGTACAATTATCTACGTTTTGGGACAGAAACCGGAAAATGTTTGGTATCTGAAAGATATATATGCTATTGAATAAAATCATGGCAGTTACAAAAAAAAGAGATAACGATGTGTTATCTCTTTTTTTTTGCGCCTTCCTAGACATTTTATTTAGTTGAATCAACAATAATTAAAAATATATCGTTAGTGTCACAATAATTCTAAGGAGAATGAATATGGATAAAATAAATAACGGTGTTAAAAAAAATGAAATTAAAGGCCGTAAAAAAGTAACAAAAAACGCCGGTACAACCGGTAACGACAAACTTGAAAAAAACGTCTTAAAACTTGAAGAAGATTATAAGCAATTTGTTAAGGAACACAAACAATTGATGAAGGATCATGAAAAAATTATGAAGTATTTCGCCAAAGAAAGCGACAGAAGCTCTTCTGCAAGAAAAACCACGCGTTAATCGCGTGGTTTTTTCCGTGGTATTAAGAAAATTTTTCTAGGCCTTCTTAATGAACCGATCCAGATCAGCAATAGCCTCATCTATCAATTGGCTTTTGGCAGTATTTGCCAAGTATTTATTTATCACTCGCTGTGCCAAATTTATAGAAAGACTGCTTACCGACGAGTTGATTTCATTTTTGGCCTTTTCCGTCGATGTTAAAATGCGACGTTGAGTCTCACGTTCTTTGTTTTGCAAGTTTTCTTTCATTTTTGCGGTTTCAATATTTTGCAAGTTCTGCAAGTTCTTCCGGCCGCGATCAAGAATCTGCTGAGCCTCTTTCTCAACGTTTATAAATTTACGTTCATAATCAGCCAACAAAACCTGTGCATCGTCACGCAATTTTACCGCTTCATCAATATCATTTATCACATTCGTCACTCGCTGCTGCAAGGCTTTTTTTGTAAATGATATAATCGGCTTTATAATCAAAGAAACCGCCAAAATAAAGGCAACACCAATCCAAAAGCGAACTTCAGTATATATCGGAGCAGAAGCAACCGTTTCATGAACCGTACTTGCCGAATCAAAAACCTGTGAAACATTTTCAGCAACACCCATTATGGCATTTTGCGTCGAATCAATTATGGTATTACTTGACGGAAGCTCGGTAACGGTTTCCTCAACAACATCTTCGATCAAATCCTCATCCATCTGACTGAACCTCCTGTGCTACAAGCGAAACATCATTACGGCTGATTTGCGTAAATCCGATTTTTTGCAAAACAGAGTAGGCTAAATCTTCAGAAAGAGCCTCTATCTCTTGCATGGTTTTCTTCTTTTCTTTGGCCAGCAAAAGTTCATTATCCGCTATCTTTTGATTAAGTTTAACCGTCATTTGCTTCTCAGTTTCGCTTAAATAAGACTTTAATTTTGCCCGACCGTCATCAAGCTCTTTTTGGGCCGAATTTTTTGCTTCTTCCAGCGTTTCTTCATATTTAGCCAAAGAAGCTTGAGCCTTTATATTCAGCTTTTCGGCTTTTTGAATATAGTCATTGATTTTGCGCTTACGCTGTTCAATTACATTGGTAATCTTCGGCATAATAAAAATCGCCAACAATGCCCATAACAAGCAAAAGCTTAAAATCAGCCAAAAAGATTGAGAAAGAAATGTTGCCAGATTTAACTGCGGCATTTTACTTCCTTTATTACAAAATCATCAAAATGGCAATTACCAAGATGTACAAGGCAATAGACTCAATAGAACCCATACCGATAAAGCCGTACAAGTTTACGTCTTTTTTAACTTGCGGATTGCGACCAACGGTTTCAATTAATGATGTCCATAACTTTGTTAAACCCCAAGCAGCGGCAGACATTGCCAATGCACATACACCAGCAGCAATAAAAGCCATTGATTTATCTTGTAAAATTTCGTTTTCCATTTTAAATCCTTTCGAAATATTAGTTAGTTAATTATTCTTCGTCACTGATTGCCTGACTTAAATACACACAGCTCAGCGTTGTGTATATGTAAGCTTGCAACAAAGTAACAAATATTTCAAACATTATGATACACATATCGGCAAACAATGGTATGAAACCAAAAATTTTCATTGCAATGATAAATGTACCAAAAACTTCCAGCATTATGTGTCCGACCGACATATTTACGGCCAAACGAATTGTTAAACTGAATGGTTTTGCCAACATCGACAGCGTTTCAACCGGAATAATCAGCGGCGCCATAATCCATGGCATTCCTTCCGGAAAAAAGCTCCGGAAAAAGCCTAAGCCGCGATGTCTTAAACCATAATAAATATTCAGCAATAGAAAAAATACCGATAATGTGCCGACAGCAGCAATGTGAGAGGTAAACGTAAAGCTGTACGGCAACAAACCCATCATATTACCGACGGCAACAAAAGTAAACAAGCTGAATATCAAAGAAACAAATTTTGCCCCCTCGTGCCCTAACGTGTCGCCGATAATGCTTTGCACAAAATCATACAGTGCTTCCAAAAAAGCCTGACGCTTCGTCGGAACTATGCTTCTTTTACGCAAACAAAAACATATAACCAAAACAACAAAAGCAACTGTTGCCAACATACATAATGACGAATTGGTAAACGATAAATCGTAACCGTTAACATTCCACGGTATAATCTTTTTTATGGCAAACTGTTCTAAAGGATCTTCCATTATTTACTCCCTTTTATATCCTTTTGTGTTATTCGGTATACATTCAAAGTTCCGGCAATGCAACCCAAGATCGCAAGTATTAACATAAAAATTACACGTGTGTCAAACCATTTATCCAAAAAATACCCTAAACACAATCCGACTATAACCGGTGAAACAAAATCAGAAACAACCTGAAAAGCGTATTGCCACGATGTTATCGGCTTTTTTTTCCGAGATTGGGCGGCACGTTTTTGTTTCAGATTTTTTATTCGTTCGCTTAACTCTTGAAGATCTTTAGGTATTTTTTTCATTACTGATTGACCGGTTGCGGACCATACAAGCGCAGATTTAAATAATCTCTGGCCTTGGCATAATTCAGCGCACCATAAATAATTTCATTGCCGTCAGCGCCGCTGAACAAAAATGCCGGTGTACCCTGAATATGCAGTTGAGTAAGTGCTTGTTGCCGATTAGAAACAATTTCGCGAGCTATATTATCGTTATGGGCACAAGCATTGGTTTGTTCATAACCCATACCATGTTCCGCCGCATAGCGGTATAAACGTTCATCGTCACGATCTAACCACCACGACCGTTGGTTGGAAAACAGCGTATTCAAAAACTGGTGATAATTTTCATAAGACATGCACTCTGAAATCATTGCCGCACGCATAGACTTTCTATCAAGGGGAAAATTAACAAACACAACCCGCAAAAGTCCTTGCGAAACATATTCTTCAATTAGTCTCGGAAGAACATCGGTGTGAAAATCAGCGCAATGCGGGCAACCCAACGATGAATACTCATATAAGGTTATTGGAGCATTTAAAGAACCGATGGCAAACTTATCCGAGGCATTTATGTGGATATTTGCCGGTAAAACTCTTGCTGCACCGTGAACCGGCAATGAGGAAATTATATCCTCTACCTGTTGAGCCTGCGCGGCATCGTTTTGCAGCACAATTTTGCCGTCAACATAGGCAAAACCCTTAAAATTAAAATAAAAAAATGCCGATAAAAAAAACAGTATAATAAATGATATCGTTCTGCTTAATTTTTTAATAAAACTTTCCACTTTATTGCTCCTTTTGGGAATTCTCCGCCATTACCGACAGCCCCAATTTTATAACCTTTTCACGCAAATCCGCGTTTTTTATTTCCTTAGTTAATTCCGTAATATAATTTTCTTCTCTTTTTGATACAAGTATTTTTTTCACATTATCATTGTTTTTTTTATATGCCAAAAAATCCGACAAATTTCCCGTTTGAATGATTTTTATTTTATTGACAGCTCCGTATCCGAAAAACGTATTGATTTTTTCAATTATTTGCTTTTCCTTTTGCTGAATTTCCATCGCAAAGGCGCCGCTTAGTGCCAAAAGGTGCAACATACCGCCGGTTCGTTCGTTTTTGGGAAAAGTTATTTTTTGCGGCAATGAATATTGTGACAACGTCAGCCCGACTATCTCTGACCAATGGCGTAAAATATCAATTTCAACAAAACCTTTTTTTCCTAACAACTGTTTAGCCAGCGGCAATGTTGTTTTAGCCAAACTGGTCAAATCATCAAGAGAGTGTTCCTTTTTAATGCTTATTTTGCTCATCTTTTAATCTTTCCGCATATTGTGCCAACGGATGTTTTTGGCTGATGGTATTCAATAATTTGCGCGAAGTTATATGGGTGTATATTTCGGTTGTGGTAATATTTTCGTGGCCGAGCATTTTTTGCACCGAGCGCAAATCGGCATTATTATTTAGTAAATGGGTGGCAAAAGAGTGGCGT
>CADBPX010000028.1 GCA_902796625.1 uncultured Pseudomonadota bacterium | reverse complement strand
GTGAGCCAAGTGGCGAAGCGTACCGGTATTGCCGAGCGCTATATCGATAAGGCGGAACTAGGCTATGGGATTAAGTTCAGCGTTATGCGGCGGCTGTTGCAATTTTACGGCAAAAACGTCAAGATTGTGTTTGAGTGATAGTAATAAATAAAATGAAAAGCAATGCCTTCGAGGCAGATTGATGGCTGTGGCTTGGAAAGAACTGGCGCAAGTACACTAATCCCCTCTTATGATATTAGCACAAGAGGGGATTAATTTTTTATTTAGATATCTAAGTTTTGAACTTTTAGGGCATTTTCTTGAATGAACTCTTTACGTGGTTCAACCACATCGCCCATCAGGGTTGAAAATGCTTCATCGGCTTCCTCAACACTGTCAATTTTAACTTGCAACAAAGAGCGTGCTTCCGGATCCAAAGTGGTTTCCCAGAGCTGTTCCGGGTTCATTTCTCCCAAACCTTTGTAACGTTGGATTGAAATGCCTTTCTTGCCGGCGGCAGTTACCGCGTTCATCAGGCTGACCGGACCGTCAATGCGTTTCAGTCCTAAGGCTTTAGTTGTCAGTTTTGATGATTGGGCAAAGTTAACATTTAAGAAGTCATGCATATTGTCTAATACATGAGCTTCCGGACTTTCCAAAATATTAGCGCCGATTATGTGTTCCTCTTTAACACCGCGCAGAACACGATAGAAAACAATACTGCCTTCGCTGTTTATCTCTGCCTTCCAGCCGCGATCATATTCGGCTTCCAGAGTATCTAAGCGCGCTGCCATTTTTTCTATTTCAGTAACTAATCTGGCCTTATCTTGTAAAATTTCGGGACTGAATAAGCCGCAAACCGCCAATTGTTCAACGATTTTTTCCGGTGCTTTTAAGGTCAAAGCCTTAATCATGGTGTTAGCCTTTTTGGTGCTTTCCACAAAACTGATTAAATCTTGGCCGATTAATTTTTCGCCATTAGCTGTTTCTAAGGAACCGTCTTCACAGCCACCATGTATCAAATAATCTTCCATTTCACGATCATCTTTAATATAAATCACCGAATTACCGCGCTTGGCTTTATATAGCGGCGGTTGCGCAATATAAATATAACCGCGGCGAATAAGCTCCGGCATTTGCCGATAGAAGAAAGTTAATAACAATGTGCGAATATGGGCACCATCAACATCGGCATCGGTCATGATAATGATTTTATGATAACGGCATTTATCAGCATCAAAATCATCACGGCCGATTCCGGTACCGAATGCCGTAATCATCATACCGATTTCGGCCGAACTGAGCATACGATCAAAACGAGCGCGTTCAACGTTCAAAATTTTACCGCGTAACGGCATAATCGCTTGGTATTTACGATCGCGCCCCTGTTTTGCTGAACCGCCGGCGGAATCTCCCTCAACGATAAATACTTCGGATAATGCCGGATCTTTTTCCGAACAATCGGCCAATTTTCCCGGCAAAGAAGCAATATCCAAAACACCTTTACGGCGGGTCAATTCCCGTGCCTTGCGGGCGGCTTCACGCGCTGAGGCGGCTTCAACAATCTTACCGACAATAATCTTCGCCTCATTCGGATGTTCATCAAGCCATTCTTTCAATTTGTCACCGACAATACTTTCAACAACCGGACGAACTTCGGAAGATACTAACTTATCCTTGGTTTGTGAAGAAAATTTCGGATCCGGAGCTTTTACCGATAACACACAAGTTAATCCTTCACGCATATCTTCACCGGTGATGACGGTCTTTTCTTTCTTCAGTAAACCGTTTTCCTGAATGTAGTTATTAAACGTTCGGGTTAAAGCTCCGCGGAAACCGGCCAAGTGCGTACCGCCGTCTTTTTGCGGAATGTTGTTGGTAAAGCACAACATACTTTCGTTATACGAGTTGGTCCATTGCATAGCCAGCTCAACAGTTATATTATTATTTTCACCAGTAATTGAGATGATATTTTCATGCAGAGGTGCTTTTGATTTATTCAAGTGGCTAACAAAAGCCTTCAAACCGCCTTCATAATGAAAATCAATTTCATGCGGTTCAGCGCCGCGATTATCGATAAGCTTAAGATAAACGCCGGAATTTAAGAAAGCCTTTTCGCGAATTGCCCGCTCCAGAGTTTCAAAATTAAATTCAACTTGCGTAAATGTTTTCGGAGACGGTAAAAAAGTAACTTCAGTACCGTGACGATTTGGTGCATCGGCGACAATATGGACATGTTCAACAACATTGCCGTCGGCAAAAGTTGCTTCATATTCTTTATCATTTCGCCAAATGCGCAATTTTAACCATGTTGATAAAGCGTTTACGACCGATACGCCCACACCGTGCAAACCGCCGGAAACTTTATAGGAATTGTTATCAAATTTTCCGCCGGAGTGCAATTCGGTCATAATAACTTCTGCTGCGGAAACACCTTCTTCTTTGTGCGTATCTACCGGCATGCCGCGACCGTTGTCACGAATTGTCGCTGAGCCATCGGGGTTAAGAATTACCACAGTTTTATCGCAATAACCGGCCAATGCTTCATCAATGGAGTTATCCAAAACCTCATAGATCATATGATGCAATCCGGAACCGTCATCGGTATCCCCAATATACATTCCCGGACGTTTACGCACAGCATCAAGCCCGCGTAAAACCTTAATAGAGTCGGCATTATATTCTTCTTCGCTTTTAAGATATTCTTCTTGCGTTAAATCTGTCATTATATCCTCGTTATTTATACTTTTCACATTGCCACAAATATACGGCAAATTGCCGAATTTACCAAGCATAAAATCAAAGTTATAAACGAGTTTTTAGTACGTAATCAGCGAGAAAATCGGCGCGATATTTTTCAGTTTATCCGTTCCGTGCAAATCCGACAATTCTATCATAAACGCAAATCCGGCAACACTTGCTCCGGTCTTTTGCACTAACCTGGCGGCGGCAAGAGCCGTGCCACCGGTGGCAATTAAGTCATCAATAATCAATACCCGCTTGCCGGCTGCAATTGCATCTTTGTGAATTTCTATTTTATCTGTTCCATACTCAAGATCATATTCCTGACTGAGCACTTCCGCCGGAAGTTTACCGGCTTTGCGAACGGGAATAAATCCGCAGTTTAATAAATAGGCCAAAGCCCCGCCGAAAATAAATCCCCGCGCATCAAGACCGGCAATGTAGTCGATTTTTTCATTTTTATAGTGATCGGCAAAGATATCCAATATTTCATGGAAAACCGCGGATTCTTTCAGTGCCGTGGTAATATCCTTAAATTGAATTCCTTTTTGCGGGAAGTCAGCAATGTTGCGAATAGAGTCCTTAATGCTTTGTTTGCTCATTTTAGTAGTTCCTTTTATCGAAAGTTCACCAGTAAAAAAACTTCTTGTTACCATGAACCGCCGCCACCGCCGCCGAAGCCGCCGCCGGAAAATCCGCCGCCGCCCGAAGATGAACTGCTTTTAATTCCGCCGTTAGCAATCGAAGGGGCGGTAGTTTTGGCAAAGCTGTCAGCAAAAGTATTAAATCGATTGCTTCGGAAAAAGGTGGGGTCAAAATTGGCATTTTGTGGCATAATAACATGTTCAAATTGTTTTACCCATTTATCGGAAACGTCCATAATGTATGCGTATGGCAAAATATTGTAAAAATATTGCGGTTGTTCTTCAACCAATTTTTCTAAGCGCGGTTTTTCGGCAACTTCAATAAATTTTTTCAATCCCAAAAGCTGTGCCTTGTACCAACGCCCTTTATGGTTCGGCTTGGCCATTTGTACAAAACACGTTGCGGTGATAATCACACATGCCGCCCCACACAACAACTGCGGTATTGTATCAGTATTGGTCGGCCAAAAAGAAAGCAAAAGGGCAAAGTGGGGAAGGATAAATATAAATAAAGCAATAATTATCAGGAGCAACCGACCGGAACGGATTGCTAAATAGATGTAAACAATCATAAAGATAACCATCGGTAAAATTTGTGCCAGTTGGCTAATTTGATAATTGAAAAGTATCAAAGCCGTCAATAGCATGGTGCAACCACAGCAAAAAGCCATAAAAGTGTTACCGATCAGGCTTAAAGAGGTCTTTTCATAAAAATTTTTTCGTTTTGATTTGCTGTTAAAACCGGCCAAGATGTCTTTGCAAGTACTGTAAAAATGCCGCGATTTTTGTAAATCCGTATCAGTGGTAAAAGAGTTGCCGTCAAAAATGCCGTCGATTAATATTTGCTTATTTTCATCACTTCCATCATAGTTTTTAATCTTTTGCAGATTAAAATGTTTGCCGCGAGTTACAATTTTTACAAAGCCTTCACCGGCCAGCTCAATTAACATGGCGACCAAAGATTTTTTGCTGACTTTTTCTTTGCAGATTAATTCCGAAGATAAAACATTAATATCTTTAGGCGGATAAAATGAGACAATCGGTGTTATGTGCGCATCACGGCCGTATAGAAACCATATCAAAAAAGAAAATGCCGTAACCAAAAACAGGCCGAGCCACACGGTATTTATTAGCGGATTAGGTCGCACATTAAAATAGTCGGCCGGAACCTCAACGCGGAGAGTAATACCTTCGTGCGGTTGCAAAATTTTGTTGGTTGTCATGCCGTAAATTATATTGTCTTTAATATAATATTCGGCTCCCTCAGAAAAACCTTTAACCCCATAATGTCCGATAGAAATACCGACTTTTTCCGCGGCAATGTTTTTAGGCATTTTAACGGCAAAACGAACATTTTCAATGGTTGTGTTCCATTCTGTGCCGATGATATTGTAATAAAATTCGGCTTTGCCGTCGTATATTTTATGGCGATATTTAATTGTATAACTTTGCGGGCCGTTAATCCACGTATCCGGCGAACCGATTTTTATGCGGTGATAAACGCCGTTAAAGCTTTCAGCAAATCTTATAGAAGCCCAAACTTGATCAATACTGCCGTTGCCCCGCGGAATGTCGCGATATATGCCGTGTGACGGAGTATGAAAATTAACGTCGATTTTTTCCGTAACATAAGCCTGTTTTTGTTCATCAACTGTGATGTTTACGTCATAATTTTTGATTACAAAATTTTCAGCCTTGGTAACAGTGGCGTAAAAAAAGATTCCGCATATAATAACGAGGAGTTTCTTAATCATTATTCAACCTTTATATTGCGGCGTTCATCGGCTGAAATTTCGAACATTTCCGCTTGTTTAAATCCGCAAGCCGCAGTTAATATATTTATCGGAAATATCTGCAAAAAGGTGTTAAGCTCACGTACGGTGCCGTTATAATATTTGCGGGAGTTGGCAATATCATTTTCAATATCGCTCATTTGCTGCATTAAAAGAGTATAAGTTTGATTGGATTTCAAATCCGGATAGTTTTCAGCTATGGCATTAATTTTCGGCAACAGGTTGCTCAGCTCAACATTGGTATTAATTTTATCATGCAACGAAAGATTGGCATAATTCTGTGCTCTAATCTTGGTTACATCGGTTAATATACCTTTTTCATAAGCGGTATATTGTTTAACCGTTTCCAATAAGTTTGGCAGTAAATCCCAGCGTTTTTTCAAATATACATCCATAGTAGCAAAGGCTTCGGCTACATAGTTTTTGTATTGTACGGCTTTGTTATATATGTAAATCAGTCCGGCAATAATTACGAGTGTTATTAATAATCCGGTTTTAAGCATAAGTTTCTCCTTGAATAAAGCGGATTTATTTATCAGTGAATACCCTTGTCGAGCGGATCGAAGTATAAACGCAAAGTTCCCCAAACATCATAGCGATCAGCATATTTTACGCCAAAGACTTCTTTGAAAGCCTGCTGTGTGGCAATAATAGCTCTTTGGGCACTTTCGGCAACCGAACGGTAATTCGGATCGGAATTAAAGCGCGCTTGGTCAACAAACTCAATTTTCTGAATACTGCCGTCACGAGCCAAACGAACACGTATTTCAACCATCATCCCGTCAATTCCCATCGCTCCCGGATCTAAGTTCCAATTTTGTCGCAGCAAGCTGGCGATGGCATCGGTTTCTGAAATGGTTAAATCACTGAAATAAGAACCATTGCTGTTACCGCCTTCAATACCCATATGTTGAACCGGTGTGCCTTCTTTAATCATCGCGCTTTGCGTTTTTTCGCCGATATCCAGATTTTTGCTGTTATCAATTTCCTGCATCAGGCTCTTCAGCGCGTTACTCTGCGTTTTCGGCTGTTCCTGCGGTTTTTTGTTATTGTCACTGTTTTGCGGCTTATTTTCCGGCTGTGGCTTTGGTTTCGGTTTCGGCTTTGGTTTTGCAGCCGGTTTTGGCGGTTGTTTCGGCGTCGGTTTCGGGTCCGGTTTTTTATCGGATTTTTTATCCGGTGTCGGCGCTTCCAAGTAATCCTGCTTAACTTCCGTCGGCTTTTCTTCCGGTACCGGAGCCGGCTCCGGTTCTGCTTGCGGTTCCGGTTTTTCCTTAGCCTGTGGCTCCGGCGGTGGTGGCGGAGCATCATTGGTGAATTGTTCTTTCTTTTCTTCTACGGTTGCCTTGCGGTCCTCCGGTCCAAACTCGGCTTTTGATGGTAAATTAGTCATTTCATCAATACGTACTTGTGACAAATCGACAATAATCGGCGATTGACCGAGTGTCATATCATGGCTTCTGAAATTGGGCAGGTCGACCAATATCAAAATAGCGGCGACTGCATGAAGAGCCAGAGATTGTTTTAAGTACTTTTTGTTCATTACCGAATATTCTTTTCTGTAGTATTATTTCTTTTTACCGTTAAAAGGCTTAGATTCGGTTTTCAGCCCGACCTTATCATATCCGGCTTCTTTTAACACAGCCATCAGCCCGATAACTCGTCCATAGGCCGCCGTTGTATCGCCGGATATGGTCACGGATAGTGAACCGTTCTCACCTTTAATGGCAGCCAGCTTCGGCAAAATTTCTTCATCATCAATAACGGTTTTACCGATATAGTAATAGCCATCTTTATCAACACTGATATTAACCGAGGTTTCTTCACCGGTTAAAGCTTTGCCGCCAACTTTCGGCAAATCAAGCTGAATGCCGGAAGTCATTAGTGGCGCCGCAACCATAAACACTACCAACAAAACCATCATGACGTCCATCAAATTGGTAATGTTCACATCGGTTTTGCGGCGTGATTGCCGGCGGCTGTATGAGGAATTTTGCATAAAAGCCATTTTTATTCTCCCGCCAGATCAGCCTTCAAGGTTGTTTCATCAATTTCACGCGAGAGAATGGTTGAAAATTCAGCCATAAAATTATCCAACGTTTTGGCATAGCTGTCAATTGATGAGGTTATGGCGTTGTAGGCGACAACTGCCGGAATGGCGGCGATTAAACCAAAGGCCGTTGTAAATAATGCCTCAGCAATACCCGGAGCCATTGCTGATAACGAATTACTCTGCGTAATGGCAATGGCATTAAAACTGTTAATAATACCCCATACTGTACCGAACAAACCGATTAACGGGGCTACCGAGCCGGTAGTGGCCAGAAAGCCTAAATGAGTATCTAAGCTGTCTAATTCTTTATCGATGGATACCGACATGGCCTTTTCAATACGTTGTTGCAACGAAACACCACGCAGACTGCGATCGGTTTTACCTTTCATCAAGGTATTGCGCTTCCACTCGCGCATTGCTGCCACAAAAATTGCCGACATCGGATCGCGCGGACGATTGCCGATAGCTTCATATAAACGATCCAGTGACCCGCCTGACCAGAAGGCCTCTTCAAATTTTTTCGATTGATTTCTGACCTGTCGCAAGGTCGCAAATTTTTCTAAAATAATTGCCCAAGACCAAACCGAAGCGGCAATTAATCCAATCATAACAACTTTTGTAATTGTGTCTGACGACCAGACCATATCCCATAAAGACATTTGTTCTGTTGCGGTTTGCGCAACATCTGATAACGTTTGTGGTTCCATTTTTATAACCTTTATAAATTGCAATTTACCTTAATTTTGCTGTAATTTAACACAAAATCCTTAATAGGCAATTAATTTATTAAGTTGTGCAAAAATATTCTTCATACTTTCATAAGAAATTTGTCAAGTTTAAAAATTTTGTCTTGATTTTTTGTTTATTTTGATTTATAAAGAAAGTTAGTAACTTATAATTTATTCTATTATTCACCTTAATTTTATTAGCGTATGAAAGCTTATAAATTTGATGTTGTTGCCGCATTGGTAACAGTGGTTTTGATCGGTGTTGTTTTCGGAGTAGTATCTCTGAACTTAGGGTGGATTCCCGCACTGATTGCAGTTGTGGCAGCCTTTGTGCTGGAGATGATCGTGTTGGTCAGCACCGGAGTTAAGAACTGTACGCCGGCAACGACCGATCATATGAGTTGGGCGACGATTATCGCTTTTGTGGCCTTGGCTATTGGCTCGGTCGTGGCAATATTGCTGTTCCCGGAGAACAGTATGATTGTTGCAGCGATTATGTTCTGCTGTTTCGTTTTTATGTTCGGCACACTGTTGTTGCTTGATTCTCTTTTACCGCGAAATAAGCGATATATTAAGAGATTTGAGCATCAAGAAGAAGTGATCGCCGAGGTGCAGAAGTTTGTCAAATACCGCAGAGTTGCCGAGTATAGCTTACTGTCGGATTTTGAAGATTTGACTGCAGAAGATTTGAAACAACTGCGCAGCGTATTGGAAACACGCTTCAAACGGACGCTGAAAAATATCAGCGATGAGAAATTGAAGAAGATGACCGTCGGCAAATTGGCAGATTGCCTTGCTTAAAATAAAAAAACGTTGAACTTTGGGTTCAACGTTTTTTTATTTGCATTTTATTTCAAGTGTGCTATTATGGACACATTCAAGTATATTTATGTCTATAATTTTATTAACATGGTAAGATCAAAATTTTTTCTGCTTGCAGCTCTGGTGAGCGTGCTTCTGTTGGTTGGAACGGTTTATTTTTCCACCCATAGTTATGTTGGAGTTTTTGTTCTCGGTTTTGTTCTGCAAACGGCTGTTTTTATTGGGCTTTCTCGAGTGATTATAGTTCCAAATATTGAAATGTTCGATTTGCATGCATTTGTTTGCGGTCTGCTCTCGTTGATATGGCTGATTGTCTTTTGTTTTTTCCGTCCGGAGGAGAGCAGTGCGTGGAATATTCTTCTGTTTGCGCTATGCCAGGCAGTTTCGTTTGCAGTGTATTATACCTTGCAAGTGAAATATCTGCAATGGCTAAGTTTTCAGGAGATGCGGACCAATAAAGCATCAATTCTTTCGATTATGACGAGAGAGCTGATTAAAGTGCGTCCGGAACAAAATTTATCTTCTCAAGTTCGTTTTGATTCTTTACAACTTAACGATTCTGAGATGATGGTATTTGTTCTTTATTTGAGGTCGATATTGCAGATTCCGCTCGAAAAAACAGATATTGACGGAACTCTCGGCAGTTTGGCAGCACGTATTAGTTACTATTGCCGCTATTGCGAGAAATAACATCCATAAAAAAATCCGCCGAACCAAGAGGTTCGACGGATTTTTGTTTTTTTAATCATTATTCCGGTTAAAAGGCATATTTTAAGCCAACCATACCGGTATGATTTTGATAGTCGGAGCGGAAGCCACCGTAATAATTTGCATGAATTGACAAATTATCGGTTATTTCTGCTGTCATGCCAACGCCGGCCTCAACACCGAAACGCGGCAATCTCTTGCCATGGACATTATATATCACACCATTCGGAATGGTAACCGATGCATTATCACGATCGCTCACCAAATCGTACGTTACACCGACATAGGCTTCCGGACGGAATTTGTTGCAGTTTTCCAACGCAAAGTCTTTGGCAATTTTAATACCGCCGACAGCCGTTAAGATATCCATATCTTCCGAAGAAACTTTCTGTCCCATCGTATCTTTATATGAATCACGCTCCAGATGGTGATAACGAACACCGGCTTGCGGAGTAATGTCTAATCCCGGTGTAATGATTTCATAACCGGTCATAGCCTGCATTGCCAAGTCATTAACATCATATTTTGCTTTATATGTTTCGCCGAACGGATGCTTTTCTTCATCAAATTCTGCCATATTGTAGGAAATGGTGAAGTTAGCATACCATGGATTCGGTTTATATTCGGCATAAGCGAATACGGTATTTGTATCAACATCGGCTTCACGTTTGAAGGCATCAACATCGGTTGAATCATGCTGATAACCGATGCCGGCCTTAATCAATGGATCAAACTGGTAATCCAAACCGACAATTATACCCTTGCTGTCGGTATCAAATCCGTAATGAACACCATCACGGTCATCAAGTTCGGATTTGCCGAAATAGCCGTCAACCCATAATGAAGCACCAAGGCCGTATGCATCACCGGAAGCCATATTCGGATTCGGAGCCGAATTACGTTTGCCTAAGCTGTCATTTAAAAGGTGGGTATTAACGGCCTTGAATAAGCGGTCGTTAATCTCAATCATAACGCCCTGAACCATCGGCGCATCATTTGGAGCGAGTGCAGTTAAATCTTCCAACAACTTTTTATCATTATTGCCGACTGAGGCCCATAGTTGATCAGAAATTGTTCCGGTCGGACCATTATCCATCCAAGCTTTAGCTGCCTCAACATTGGTCGGAGTACCGCCCCATTC
>CADBPX010000027.1 GCA_902796625.1 uncultured Pseudomonadota bacterium | reverse complement strand
TAAATCCGGCGTTAAAGTTGATAACCGCTTTATGAATGTGTTTGAAATAGCACCGGAATTAAAGCTGACAAAAGGCTTTGATAACGGTCTGAAGAGCTACGCTAAAGTGGCGTATAAAGTGTTCATCTACGACAATAACAAAGTTAAAGCTGATGACGTGTTGTTGCCGGAGATGAGTGTTAAGCCATATGTTGAATACGGCATTGGTTTGGATAAGTCATGGGGCACGAACGACGATGTTTCTTCATACGCCGAAGTAATGCGTCATGATGGCGGCCGCGAAGGTTGGGATTTCAGCTTAGGCTTGAAACTCGACTTCTAAGGTCATAGTATTTCATGGGCAAAGACTCCTCAAGGCTAAACCTTGAGGAGTTTTGTTAATTATAAAAAAAGAGCGGATTGTGCCGCTCTTTCAGAGATATAAAACATGATGAATTTATTTATAAAATGCCTAAATTATTTATTTTAGCTTATTATAATCCTCATCACTGACCGGTTCCAGCCACTCCGTAGAACCGCCGTCACTCGGAACTTCAACTGCAATGTGCGTAAACCAACTGTCCTTAGCTGCTCCATGCCAATGCTTGGTTTCAGCCGGAATATTAACTACATCACCGGGTTTAAGCTCACGCGCCGGTTTTCCCCATTCCTGATACCATCCGCGACCTTGCGTCACCAATAATATTTGTCCGCCTTTGTGATGAATATGCCAGTTGTTACGACATTTCGGCTCAAAAGTTACATTAAACATCGGAACCCCGTTTTCGGTAGTGATTTTCTGCAAATAGCTCTTACCGGTAAAATATTGGCCGTAAGGGTTCTCTTCACCAAAACCGAAAACAACTCCTTGGGCTTTAATTGTACTGGCAATTTGCATAATTTCATCTACTTGTTCATTACTCAAACCATTGTGTTTGCCAATGCTGATATGGGCATTTAATTGACTTTCAACCCCATCACGCACAGCCAACATGGCTATTGTTGCAAGTTCTCGTGTTTTCCAATCCACGTTATCGCGAGCAAATATATCACCAAACAAATGTGCTTTAAGATATTCGTCAATCGCCGGAGCAAATGTAAAAATTTCTCCTTTAACTTCAGAACCGACCAACCGTGTCTGATTTTGCTCACCATAAACCAACGCCTCACCTTCCGGTTTAGCTGACGGTTCTTTTCCCAGTTCATCTTGATTGCCTCGTTCATTAACCGTCTGCATCAAGGTTCCGAGAGCATTCAATGAACGCGGAAAACCACAGTAAGCATATGATTGTACCAATATTTCTTTAAGCTCATTAACCGTTACACCATTATCAAGTCCTTCCATAAGCGACTGCTTTAGTCCGTTTTGATCGCCTAAAGCAGTGTAAGATGCTACCTTAACAATAGCGGTTTGCTGTTTTGATAATGTATTTGCCATAGCATTTCCTTTCATAAAAAACAGAGTAAATAATATTACAACCAATAAAATTTTTTTCATTTGAGTTTCCTTCATTTTATGTTTTAATGTGATAAACTTTCGTTACAAACCACACAAAATAGCAACACCACAAGCCATAATTGTAGCTCCTGCAAGTTCGTGAGCATAGGTTTCGAGCTTTTTGAAGCGCAGAGCCTCTAAGCCCAAATAACCAAACGTTACAGCCAACAACATCGTAGCGATGGTCGCAACCGAAAAAATTACGGTTGAGCTGATCACCGCCGACATACCCATAACACTTGATGCAGTCAAAATCGGAAGCAAAGCTTCACACGGTCCGAGAACAAAAATAATAAACACAACCCAAACCGTAATGTTTTTATCCGGCAAATTCTCACCGCCGTGTTCTAAGCGTCCGTGATGATGCACCTTTCCGGCATGATGTAACCACCTATGGCGCAAAGCCCATAAAAGGTATGCTCCACCCAAGCCAATCAGCGCATAAGCGGCTAGATCGGAACGATTATCTTCAAGCCATGCAAATTGCGTATCGGTCAGCCAGTGCGATAAATATACAAAACCAAGGGCAATGAATAAAGCACTGCCGATATGCCCCAAACCGCAAATAAGCGTCCACAATAAAGTTTTGCGTAAGCTGTAATTACGACTTTTGGCAATAGCAATAAACGGCAGATAGTGATCCGGTCCGGTAATTGTATGAATCACTGCGGTTAAAAACGCCGTCAACCATAGTGTATGCAGGGCCATTATTTTATTTCCTTCCACCATTTGATAAATTGTTGTTTTTCATCGTGTAATTTAATCACCTCGCCGATTTTTGGAGTTAAAATATTTAAATCAGCCGCTTTATTCAGCTCCTCTATTTTTTCCAGCGGATCATACCAAGCGTGATTACAAATTGAAAATTTAGAATTATGTACCGGTAAAACTCGAGCGGCCTGCAAATCTGTTGTCGCTTGCACAAATTCTTCCGGCATTTCATGAATATAGCGCCAATTATTGTCGTATTGTCCCGCCTCTAACAAGGCTAAATCAATCTTGCCAAATTTATTTTTGATATTTTTGTAATGATCATCATAACCGGAATCACCGCCGATATACAATTTATAGCCTTCGGTTTCCAGCAAAAAAGAAGCCCATAAAGTGCGATTGGCAAATAAGCGGCCGGAAAAATGTCGAGCCGGCAAACAATGGATTTTGGAATTTTCCAACACAATACTTTCGTTCCAGTCCATTTCGATAATTTTATCTTTATCATATCCCCAATAGCGGAAATGCGAACCGACACCCAAACCGGTTATAACGTGTTTCACCTTAGGCCGTAATGCGTTAACGGTTTCATAATCTAAATGATCATAATGATCATGGGTAATAATCAGATAATCAATTTCCGGCACATCTGCCGCAGAATAAATGTCTGTTCCCTTAAAAGGTACAACATTATGCGGTAGCGGCGAAGCATTGCGGCTAAAGACCGGATCTATTAAATATTTTTTTCCATTCAGCTGAAAATATGATGAAGAATGACCAAACCAAACAAGTAAATCCGTATTCAGCGGCAATTTTTTTAAATCAGTCTTGACTGCCGGAATACTTTGCGTCGGTTTTGTATCCGGATGATGGCCAAAATAAAAATCCCACATTGTGCTGAAGAAACCGCCCTTACCGGTCATCTGGGGTGTGCGATGCATATTGTGAAAATGCCCGTGTTTAAAGTGGGAAGATTTTTTTATTTTCTCCATACTTATGGCATCCGGCAAATGTCCGAATTTTGCCAAATTCAAGTAACTTATACTGCTTAGTGCCACAATTGCCGTCCCTCCCAACAAAAATTCACGTCTGGTCATCTGCTTTCCTTTGCTATTTCATCATTCATTGAACCTGAACGAAATCCGCCTAAATCAAGTGCGACATAGCTAAATCCTAACTCCTTAAGCTCATTATTGATTATATCTGTCATAGTGATAATTTTACCAAAATCTTCAGGCAAAACTTCAAGCCGTGCCATTTTTCCGTGCAAACGCACTCGCAGTTGTCGGAACCCCAAATCCAGCAAAAAATTTTCCGCTTTTTCCACCATTTTTAATTTAGCGGTCGTAATTTGCTCACCATAGGCAAAACGTGAGGCCAAGCAGGCAAAAGAAGGTTTATCCCAAGTAGATAATCCCATTTCTTTGGATAAATCACGAATATCCTGCTTAGTCAATTGGGCATAACGAAGCGGACTTTTAATTCCTAATTCCGCAATAGCCTTCATTCCGGGACGATAATCACTCAAATCATCAACATTTGAACCTTCGCAAACATTTTTTAGCCCTTTCGCGGCGACAATATTTTTTATTTCCGCAAACAATGAACGCTTACACAAATAGCAGCGATTTACGGGATTTTGTGCTACACCTTCTATACTTAAAACCTCAACCGGTAAAATAATGTGCCGTATTCCTTGAGCTGAGCAAAAATTTTCTGCCACCGACTTTTCACGTTCAGGAATAAAATCAGAAACGATTGTAACCGCAAGAACATCGTCTTTTGTTAAAGTTTCCGTGGCAACGGCCAACATAAAAGTTGAATCAACACCGCCGGAAAAAGCAATTGCCGCCGAGCCAAGTTGCCGAAAATAAGCCTTGAGATTCTCAAGTTTTTGATGCAGAGCGTCCATTATTTTTCCAACTCTTTCATAGCGACGTGTTGCGCCAAATTATAAATAAACTGAAAATCTTTCCCGCTTTCTTCAGCTAATTTCTTTACACTCTCAAATTCCGGCTGACAACGCACAATATCCTTATAAGTCGCAACCTTAACTTCAACTTCACCAAATTGTAGCTGAACTTTAATTTTACGACGCTCCATACAGGTTCGTTCAACCGGATATTTACGCACTCCGATAGTGGTGGTATATTTTAAAATTGCATACTCTACCGCCTCCAGCTTGTCTGCCGCAGTAATTGCCCTTAAAATATAAGCCGGACGATTTTTCTTCATATAGCACGGCTCATAATGCACATCATATGCACCGGCAATAAAACATTTTTCCATCGCTAAACCAAGCATTTCAGCCGAACAATCATCAATATTGCTTTCCAAAACATAAACCATTTCTTCATCGGCAACATCTTCAATAATCATGGTACGTAAAAAGTTAGCGTGTCCAAAATCGCGTTTGCCCAACCCGATACCGGACTTCAAAACTTTGTAGCTTTGCGGTAAATTATCTTGCGGATTCAGAGCGGCAATAATCGCAATACCAGTCGGCGTAACCATTTCTCCTTTATTAGAGGTTGAACGTAAAACAATGCCATGCTCCGTCGCTATATTCAAAACAGCCGGCACCGGCACCGGAAGCTCGCCATGTTGACACATCACGGTACCCGAACCCTCACTCAAACCGCTAACAATAACTTTATCAATACCCAAGTCATCAAGTAATACCGCCGCCGAAATAATATCGACAATCGAATCAATTGCCCCTACTTCGTGAAAGTGTACTTCATCAACCGCAACGCCGTGTGCTTTGGCTTCAGCCTGAGCGACTATAAGAAAAATTCTTTTCGCCAAATCACGCGCTGAAGATGTCATCTCCGCACGCTCGATAATCGCATACACATCACTTAAATGCCGATGTTCGTGATGATGGTGATGATGTTCATGGTAGTGTTCTTCATGTGCTTCTTCGAGGTGATGCAAATGTACATCAAAATCAAGACCGGCAATACTGTATGAATTTTTTCTTTCTACATGATAATGAAAGCCCTCTAAATTAAGGCTTGCAATGGCCTTATCCATTTTCTCGCGGTTTGCTCCCAAATCCAGTAGTGAAGCTACCGTCATATCGCCGGAAATACCGCAACTGCCTTCAAAATATAAATATTTAGTCATTGTTTTTTCCTATTAACCGTAAAATTCGGCAAGCCTGAACCGCGGCCCCAAAGCCGTTATCAATATTAACTACAGAAATTCCCTCCGCACACGAATTTATCATCGTCAAAAGCGGGGCTAAACCGCCAAAAGATGCACCGTATCCCACTGATGTCGGTACGGCAATCACCGGTGCTTTAACCAAACCGGCGATAACGCTTGCCAGTGCTCCTTCCATACCGGCAACAGATATTATGACATCAGCTTCCCGAATTTCCTCAATTTTTGAAAGTAAACGGTGCAAACCGGTTATTCCGACATCATACTGCCGGTTGACCTCGGCACCTAAAAATTCTGCCACCAACGCCGCTTCTTCCGCCACCGGCAAGTCCGCCGTTCCGGCAGCGCATATTGCAAGTTTACCGTGTAAAATTTCTTTTTGCGGCGAGCCAAGCATCAAAACGCGCGACAACTCATCATATTTCAGCGGCAAACCTCCGGTTTTCACGTATTCATATTGTGCAACCGAACAGCGTGTTCCCAAAACAGCCTGACCTTTTGCCTGAAAAGTTTGCAAAATTTTTAAAAGTTGCTCCTTTGTCTTGCCGGCGCAATAAATTGTTTCCGGCTGTCCGGTTCTCTCGGTCCGACTTAAATCAAGTTTGGCAAAACCTATATCCGAATATACCTCTGACACTTAATTTTATCCTTCAAAAGTTTGGGCAATTTTAGTCATCCATTCATTAATAACAATGTGCTGCGGGCAGTGCTTTTCGCAATTTTTACAGTGCACACACTGTGAAGCCTTACCGGAATGGGCAATAAGATTATTGTAATAAACACGCTGAACCGTAAACGGCTTACTGCTTGCTTCTTGCTTTTCGGCATTATAAAGCGCAAACATACTCGGAATATCTATTTTCATCGGGCAATGCTCAACACAATAGCGGCAAGCGGTGCACGGAATAGCTATGGCTGAATGCAACTTTTTAATTGCTTCTTCAATGGTTTTATTTTCAGAATCGTTTAACGGCTTAAAGTTTTGCATATAGCTTGTGTTATCTTCCAATTGTTCCATTGTCGTCATACCGCTTAACACGGTTTTAACTCCCGAAAGACTTGCCGCATAACGAATAGCCCACGAGGCAACCGACATATCCGGTTCCGCTTTTTTGAATATTTTTTCAACGCTTTCCGGCACCTCGGCCAAACTGCCGCCTTTAACCGGCTCCATAACCACAACCGGAAGATTATATTTTTGTGCTACTTCATAACATTTACGCGATTGAATTGTCGGATGATCCCAATCAATATAGTTAATTTGCAACTGAACAAACTCAACCTCCGGATGTTCTTTTAAGATTTTTTCCAAAAGTTCCGCATTATCGTGGAATGAAAAGCCAATGTGTTTTATCTTTCCCTCTTTTTTCTTTTCAGCAATAAATTTGAATGGATCATATTTTTCCACATTAGGCAGCGTGTTGGCGTTAATATTATGAACTAAATAGTAGTCAAAATATTCCAGACCGGTTTTTTCCAGCTGTTTGTTAAATATTTCTGCCATATTTTCGGCACTTTTTACCATACCGATCGGCATTTTGCTGGCAACCGTGTAGCTGTCACGCGGTTTGCGTTCAACAACAGCTTTTCTAATAGCCATTTCACTCTCATAGCCCATATACATCCAAGCGGTATCAAAATAAGTAAAACCGCGCTCCATAAATTTATCAACCATTGTATTTAACAAATCATAATCGATAGAGGTTTGATCATTCGGATCTTTCAGCGGCAGGCGCATAAAACCGAAACCGAGTTTATTATTATTGGTGATTTGTTTTTTAACCTCATCCGAAACCGCTATTGTTTCAGCAATTGTCAACTTCGGTAATGCCGCCAAAGTAAAGGCGGCCAATGTGCTCATTAAAAATTCGCGTCTATTCATTTTTCACCTCTGTAATACGTATTTTTTCGGTAGTTTATTTGTTAGAGTATACTCTAAGTCAAATGTTTTTTTATTTTTTTCCAAAAAATAAGCCTAATTCAAACAAAGCATAAGTAGGAAATGTCAACATAAGCTGACTGATTATATCCGGCGGCGTCAGCAATCCGGATAATATTAATATCCCGATCAAAACATAAGCTCGTTTCCCCGTCATTGTCTGATAACTGACAATTCCAAAGCGTAGCAAAGCATAGGTAATCAGCGGAAATTGGAACATTAGGCCGAAAACCACCGACAACCATAATGCCAAGGAAATAAGATTGCCAATTCCGAAAACCGGCTGAATGTTATCAGTTACAAAGCTCATCCCAAAGCGAATCACCAGCGGTAAAATAAAAAACAAACAGAATAAAACCCCGATGATAAAGAGAGAACTCGATATCCACACAATAGATTTAATAAACTGCCGCTCGGAATTATATAGTGCCGGTAAAATAAAATTCCATACTTGTTTTGCAATATACGGAAAGCAAAGTAAAACGTCGAGAACTAATGCTATTTTAATCTGTAAAACAAAAACTTCCATTGGTGAAAAAAAGTTCAGAGAAACTTCGCTGTCTTGCAAAATCACTTTGATTAATGCGTTTAAAATCGTCGGAGCTAACATAAACATCGGCAACAGCATTATTGCTAAAGCTAAAAGACTTTTAATCAAAACGCTGCGCAAGGCCTCCAAATGGCCGACAAATGTTTCTTCTTGCTGATCTTCCATTATTTTTTGGTTGTTTTACGAGTTACTTTAGTTTTGGTTGTTGCCGTTTTTTTAGCAGAAACTTTTTTCACGCTGGCAGATTTCTTTGCAACTTTTGTTGCCGCTTTTTTACTTGATGTTTTTAGCGGACGATTTTCCTCTGCGGCTTTAGCAACCTCATTTTTAAACTCGTTAACCTCATTTTCGATTGCCGCCTTAGCTTTTTTATATTCAGCCTGAGCCTTACCCAGTCCTTGAGCTAATTCTGGTATTTTTTTACCGCCGAACAGCACTAAAACCACAACTAAAATTAAAATAATTTCCGTAATACCCAGTGACATTGTTTTTCTCCTTAGTTCAAAATATGTTGTTGATCTACTGCTTCTATGGTAATAGCCTTTACCGGACAAATTCCGGCACAAGCACCGCACCCAATACATTCATCGTAGCGAATAAGCGGATATTCACCATCTTGTTTTATAATAATCTCGCGCGGGCATTCTTGCGCGCACAAACCGCATTTTATGCAAATATCTTCATTAACCGTTGCCGTGGCAATCTTAGTTTTTTGTTTTTCAGCCAGACTAAGCCTTTTTATGGCTCCGCTCGGACATATTTCCGCGCATTTATGACAGTTAAAATCGCAAAACGCCTTACTGTAATCAAGGTGTACAACAGGCGTTTCGGCAGATGCCGGTTTAATAATTTTCATCGGACAATTTTGCACGCAAAGATTACAATTTAAGCAATGGTTGGAAAATTCCGGAACATCACCCGAACCGGCCGGCAAAATTATTTTATTTTTCGGTGTCAGCAATCTCCATAATAATGCTCCTTTATGAGCAACATACACCGTGGCAACGCTGAGAGCTCCGATCACAAACTGGCGGCGTTGCATACTGAATTTCGGTGTTGCCGCCTTGGGCAGTCCGTAATACAAAGCACCGTGCTTACAATGCGCCAAGCACTTAAAACATTTAATACAAGTTTCATTATTAATTGTATGATTTTTAAAATCTATAGCCCCGCACGGACAAGATCGCGCGCATAAACCGCACATTTTACACTTATCCTCATCGAGGCGAATTTTTAAAAGTGAAAAACGTGAAAGCAAACCTAAAATTGCCCCTACCGGACAGATATTCGTGCAGAAAAAACGCTTTTTAAAAAAGACTAAAACAGTCAGCACCGCCACAAAACCCAAACCATAACAAGCACCGCTCATGGCATTACCGGCCACCGAGTACGGATCAAGCATACGCAACCAAACAACCGTTCCGCCAAACAGTGTACCAAATAAAATTGCCGCCCCCAAATATGCATATATATAATGCTTTGCCGGTTGAGGTTTACGTTTTTTATAAAACGGCTTGAACAAAATTGTCAGCAATTCCTGATATAATCCCAACGGACATAATGTCGAACAATATATACGCCCGAACAACAAAGTTAAAACCAACAAAATAAGCAACAAAATCAAACTAAATTCCGCACCGATTACTATCCCGCTCTGCACGGCAGCCGTAAACTGCATATCAAATATTTTTAAGGGATAAATTTTGGCAAAAAAAGCTAAACCGCATAAAACTGCAACCATTAATGCGATGATTAGTCGGGTATATATCAAAATTTTATTTTTCATCAGCACGCAACCAATTTTTATGCTATATTCCGTAAAAAAACTTCGAGAGTCAATTAAAAATGTAAAACTTAAACATTTTTCTTGACTTAAAGTAAACTCTAATTGTTAGAGTAGAAAAAAATAAATGAGAGGATGTTAATGCAAAGACGTGATTTTTTAAAATTGTTTTCATGTGCTTTTATTTCCAGTATTTTTGGCAAAAAGTTAACTGCTGCACAATTACAGAATAAGGAGAAAAATATGGCAAAATCAATCGTTTATTATACAAAAGAAATTACTCCAGAAAGTCTTGTCAAAATATATAGGGCTCTGGGTAAAAATCTAACCGGTAACATCGGGGTTAAAATTTCTACCGGAGAGCCGGGAGGACATAATTATCTTAAACCTGAGCTTATCGGTAAATTGGTTAAAGAGTTAAACGCCACCATTGTTGAATGCAACACCGCCTATGAAGGCCGCCGCAATACTTCAGCCGAACATTGGAAAGCCATTGAAGAACATGGTTTTACCAAAATAGCCAACGTCGATATTATGGATGCCGAAGAAGAATTTGAAATTCCGGTAACTAAAGGAAAACACTTAAAGTACGACATTGTCGGCGCCCATCTCAAAAACTATGATGCAATTTTAAATTTGGCACACTTTAAAGGCCATGCCATGGGCGGCTTCGGCGGTGTTTTGAAAAACCAATCCATCGGCATCGCTTCATCAGCCGGTAAAGCATATATCCATAGCGCCGGCGTAACCCGCAATGTTGATGAAGTATGGAGCAAAATCGCCGAACAAAATGCTTTTTTGGAATCAATGGCTGAAGCAGCAAAAGCAGTAGCTGATTATATGCACGGAAACATCTTGTATATCGACGTGATGAACAATTTATCCGTTGATTGTGATTGTGACTCACATCCGGAAGATCCGTGCATGGCAGACATCGGAATTTTAGCATCAACCGATCCGGTGGCCGTTGATCAAGCCTGTATCGATAAAATTTGGGCTTCTACCGATAGAGGCCGCGACCATTTTATTGCCCGAGTTGAACGCCAAAACGGGCGGCATATCTTACCTTATGCCGAATCTTTAGGCTTAGGCTCGCGTGAATACGAACTGGTAAATTTAGATTAAATATTCTAAGGAGAAAATTATGAAAAAAAATATTGGTAAAGATTTAATTATGGCACCGATGCCGGTGTTAATTATCGGTACTTATGATGAAAAAGGCACTCCAAACGCCATGAATGCAGCTTGGGGAACTCAATGTGACATGAATGCCATTACTATTTTTCTCTCTAAACATAAAACCACGGAGAATCT
>CADBPX010000026.1 GCA_902796625.1 uncultured Pseudomonadota bacterium | reverse complement strand
AGAAGTTGTAACCACACTAACCGCATCAACATTAGCGGCCACCTCGTCCATAGAAGAAAAGGCCTTAACACCGAAAGTTTCGGCGGCACTTTGCGCTGCTTGCGCAAAAACATCATAAACCCCGACAAGCTCTACACCCGGCATATTTTTATAAGTTCTGATATGGTTTTTTCCCATCATACCGGCACCGATAACGGCAACTCTTACTGTGTTTGTCATTAAATAAATCCTTTATAGTTAGCTAAATACAAATTTATGAGCATGATATATCATAAATATTCTTAAAATGCTTTTAAAAATATATTTCAAATTGTTACAATATGAAAATTTTTACTATTCAGACATTATAATAGCTAAACATATTGACTTTTGTCTAAAAATAGTCTAGAATAATTTAAAATCGGCAAATAACGGAGATGAACATGGTTAAAACTTGGCATGAATTTAAACAAATGGATGAAATAACGCAACTGCGTTTTTTAATGACACAGGCCACGCCGGAAGAATTGGTTGCATTGGAAAATGATTATCAAAATCTGGATCTGGCAGAAAAAGATGAAGTATCATACCGACTTTTACATGACAGCGCTGATTCACATATACGTTTGCTGGTTGATCGGGTAGACTTCAACTTTAACGCTGATGAATTATCGTCTATAAAAGAGTTGCTAAATACATTTTCGTCACACGTAAACGGTCAATACAGCGGCATTGCCGACCAGTTGGCTGCCCGAATTGCTCAAAGGGAACAAGAATTAATTGCCGAAAGTCAAGGTCAAGAGAATGAATTGCCTCCAGAGCCGGAAACTTTAAATGATGAAGAGCCACAAAATCCGCAAGATGCTCCTGTAGAAAATCCGCTTAATAACGAACCTGACGAAAATGTCCAAGATGGTGATGAATATGATGAACCATCTGATAATCAAGAGCCAACGACAATTCAATATGATGAAGATGATCAATCAACTTCAGAAGAAGCATGGGACTGGGTACTGGATCCTAACGATAGAAATTTATTGGGTTGGGATCGCGAAGCTCCATTATCTACTGAACAGATTGAAATAATTCAGCAAAAATACGAACAAATAAATGAAGCTATGCCGACTGTAGAAAAGAGTATATGGGCTCAAGATGATGATGGTCACTTTACAAATGACCGAATGAATAACTTAAACAAAGTTTACCAACGTATGGTTAATGAAAAAGGTGAACAACGCACCGATTTGCTGCAAAATGTCTATGAACTGGCGCAAATGAGGGTAAAACAATCTTATTTACCTGAACATATGCCAGTTAGCGCAGAAATGCTGGAAACTAGCATTTTTGACGAAATGGATTTGATAACGCAAAATCTCATTGTTAACCAAATCGCCGAAGACATCGTTAAGGCCCAAAAATTAAATTCGACAGATGATATTTTGCCTGAACAGATGGAAGAAATTAAAAACGATATCAGCTTTCGTTACCAAAATATTATGAACGGCGAACCGCTAAATCCGCAACAACCGGATAATGATAAAATACCTGTTTCAGACAAAGTCATAAATTCAACCTTTGCCGTTCATTTTGAAAAGATTAATACCTTTGCCTCATTCCTGGCGAAAAAAACCGGCATTACAGATTTGCAAGAAAAAGCCCATGCTTTCGATGGCAAAATGAAACAGAAACATCCAACACTTTGGCCTTTATGCAAAACCGCCGCCAGAACAGCACTTATTTCCGGCACTTTGGCTTTAGCCGGACCGATAGCAGCATCAACTTATGGTGCCTACAAAACATTTAAAGCTTTTCAGGAAATGAAGTCTGAAGCGCAAAAGCAAGAGCTCAGTTTATTTGATTATTGCAAAAAAAATAAAGATCAAGTTGCCTTAGTCGGGCTCGGTGCCATAACAGCTATAGCCGGAATAAGCAACACTGTTTTGGGAGCAGAAAATTTAGCTCAATTAGCAACCTACTCTCGCGCCGGTGCAATTTCTGTTGGTGTCGGTTCCGGTTTGTGGGCGGCTGCCAAATCTGCGGTCAAAGGAGATTTCAAAACTGCCAAACAACAGGCAATCGGCGCTATTGCCGGAACAGCCATAGGTATGGCAATTAACGGCTGGGTTGGAGAAACAATTGCCGAAAATATGTCTGCCGAACCATCACCGGCTCCGACCACCGATCCACAGACTTCTCTTAACGAACAACCGGATACAACCAACATAGCACAAAATGACAGTATTAATACAGAGCTACCTCATTCTGATAATACTCAGTTAAATGATGAAGTAACACCAAATGATACTCCGGCCGAGGAAAATTCCCACGAAGATCACCATGAGGATCGCCATGAAGATACCCCAAGCAGACATTCATCTTCTCACCACAGACCTTCTGACGACGGATCTTCACACTCTGATTCTCCGCGCCATGAACCGCATGAACATCTTGAGCCGGCCGCACCAAATAATAGTACTCCGACAAGTAACGATAATCCAACTAATGAAACACCCGATGCAACACCTACTGATGATAATAATTCCGACCAAGGAAGTAAAACAACGGAAAACCACCAAGATGCACCGGTAACGCCGACAATAACCATGCCGGAACTGCACAACTCGGAGGAATTATTTAATAATACGCAAGGTGATGATAGTATTTCGTTAACCCAAGGTGATGAAGGATATCGTGTTGATTGCGATACAGCTACCATGCGTGAAACTCGCATTTTAACCATTGATGAAAATGGCGGCAAACAAGGCGTGGTCATTAATCATGATGACGGTTCAACGCACGTAATGACACCGGAAGAACAAGCCGGAACTGAGCGAGCCATCCAACAGCTTGGAACGCGCGGCAACGGCCATTTCAATGAGGATTTAGCCCATAAAGTTATTAATGCTCCGCGAACTGATTTGGCACCGGCCGATGAAGCTGTTCATCCTGCTGAAATGACAAAAGCTCCGACAAATGAACAGACGCAAACACCGGATAATTCGTCGACAACGCCGACCGTCGCAGAAAACCCAAATGCCGACAATACCTCAAAAACTAATACTACACCAGCCAAACCTAAAGTTGTTATTAGAGAGTATGTCGGTCGCTGATATTTTAACAAACAAAAAAAGGCGCTCTTTTACGAGCGTCTTTTTTTGCATTTTTTGTTTTCCCTTAAGCGGCAACGTTAGCATCAAAGGAAATAATCGCGCCTTCAATTTCGCTTCTGTTCGCTTCAGAGCATGTCGGAACAACCTTTACCGCCAAAACTTGTTCGGCAATGTAAGCCTCATTTTCCTGTAATGCCTTAGCCAATTCCTCATCTTGGGTTTGATAGCTCAAGACGATACGATCAGAAATATTAAAGTCTTTTTCTTTACGCAAAGTTTGCACCATACGGACAAAGTCGCGTGCCATTCCTTCACGTTTTAAGGAATCCGTAACATTGGTATCCAAAGTCAAAACAGCACGATTATTGGCAAAAGCCATACCGGCAACTCCGTCTTTCATATCCAACCGTACTTCAAACAAATCTGGCGTTAAAGTATGTCCGCCGATAGTCAAGGTTCCGTCATCATTAAGTTGCCACTGTCCTTGTTTATAAGCAGCCATAACAGCCCCCATATCCTTGCCCAAAGTTTTACCCAGTAACGGCGTATAGAGATAAACATTTTTGCTGGCATAACTTTCCAAGTTATCATCAAAGCGCACTTCTTTAACATTAAGTTCATCTTTAACAATTTCCTGATATTCATCGGAAAGATGAGCCCCGATAACGGTCAGACTTGCCAGAGGCAAACGGTTACGCAAATTCTTTTCTTCACGAATAAATTTGCCGGTCGAGCACAAATCCTGCACAAAATCCATTTCATTCATCAAATTATCATCGGCCTTAATTTCATTAAGCTCAGGATAATCACACAAATGAACAGATTCTTCTTTGGTCAAATTTTTATAGATATATTCGCAGATAAATGGCATTAACGGAGCAGCCAATTTGCTGACATTAACCAAAACCGTATACAATGTATCAAATGCCTGCGCCTCGCCTTTCCAGAACCGATCGCGTGTCCGGCGAATATACCAGTTATTCAAAATTTCCATAAAGTTCGTCAATTCCACACAAGATTCGGCTACATCATATGTTTCCATACCATGTTTCATTTTAACGGCCAAATTTTTCAGTTTTGACAAGATATAATTATCCATTGCTTCAGTGGAACTGTAAATTTCTTTAGCTTTGTAGTCTTCGGCATTGGCATACAAAGTAAAGAAGTAGAATGCATTCCACAGCGGAATCATTGTTGCCCGCGAAGCCTTAGCAATTTCTTTACCTTCTTTATCCACGGCCAAATTTCCGCCTTTCAGCACCGGAGAAGACACCAAAAACCATCTCAGCGCCTCTGATCCGACAGTTTCCAAAATTTCATTCGGGTCTGGATAGTTTTTCAAGCGTTTTGAAAGTTTTTGCCCTCCCTCAGCCATCAGCAATCCGGTACAAATACAATTTTTGAAAGCCGGCTTATTATGCAATGCTGTTGACAGAACCGTCAGGGTATAGAACCAACCGCGAGTTTGATCAATTGCTTCTACAATAAAATCGGCTGGGAAGTGCTGTTCAAACCATTCTTTATTATCAAACGGATAATGCACCTGTGCATATGGCATTGATCCGGATTCGAACCAACAGTCAAACACATCGCTAACACGACGCATCATAGTTTTACCGGAAGGATCATCCGGATTCGGATAAACCACATCGTCAATATAAGGCTTATGCAAATCTGTAACATTAACTCCGGTTTTTTCCTTAATTTCGGCGATTGATCCTAAAACATCAACCCGCGGATATTGCGGATTATCTGATTTCCAAACCGGAATAGGTGTTCCCCAAAAGCGATTACGTGAAATTGACCAATCGCGTGCCCCTTCGAGCCACTTACCGAAACGGCCGTCTTTAATATGTCCCGGAATCCAGTTAATTTCCTGATTATTCTTAACCATTTCATCGCGAAAATCCGTTACCTTAACAAACCACGAACTCATTGCCTTATAAATCAGCGGAGTATCTGTGCGCCAACAATAAGGATAGGTGTGTGTATATTGTTCTTTTTTAACCAGAAGTCCGTTTTGCTTCAGCCATTGCATAATCGGCTCATTAGTATCAAACACCTGTTGTCCGACATAATCTGTAACTTCGGCAGTAAATTTACCGGCTTCATCAACCGGGCAAATTACCGGAAAATTTTCATCATAAGCACGGCAAACCTCAAAGTCGTCTTGTCCGAATCCCGGTGCGATATGAACAACTCCGGTACCATCTTCGGTTGAAACGAACTCTCCGGCCAACACCCGGAATGCTCCCTTATCTTTTAAGTTTGCAAAATATGGGAACATTGGTTCATAACTCATACCGACTAAATCAGCCCCCTTAATTTCACCTACTTGCTGTGCATGTTCAAGCTGTTTTTTATAGCTCCCCATCCGGGCTTTAGCAATAATATACTGCTGGCCGTCTTCTTCCATAACAGCATAGTCGATATCTTTACCGACCGCCAACATCAAATTTGACGGCAATGTCCACGGGGTAGTTGTCCAAACCAAAATTTTCTGGCCGTTTTCCAGCTTAAACATAATGGTAATGGCATTATCGGTCTTATCGCGATATCCCAAGTTTACTTCAAAGTTAGAAAGCGGGGTTTCAGCGGCCCAAGAATAAGGCAAAACTCGATAATCTTCATAAACCAGGCCTTTATCATAGAGTTGCTTAAAGTTTTGGATAACTGTTTCCATAAACGGAAGATCCATAGTTTTATAATCATGATTAAAATCCACCCAACGGCCAATTCTTTTGAACAATTCGACCCAAATACCGGAATATTTCAAAACATCGGCGCGGCAGAAATTATTAAATTTTTCAATTCCGTATTCTTCAATTTGTTTACGGCCGGAAACTCCTAACTGTTTTTCGGCAGACATTTCGGCCGGCAAACCGTGACAGTCCCAACCCAACCGGCGTTCAACTTTTTTTCCGTTCATAGTCTGAAAACGTGCAACAACGTCTTTAACATAACTTACCATAATATGTCCATAATGCGGTGTCCCATTAGCGAACGGCGGTCCGTCATAGAACACAAATTCGGCTGCTCCGTCACGATTATGAACAGATTTTTCAAACGTTTTATCCTGTTCCCAAAAATTAAGAACCTCTTTTTCTAATGCCACAAAATCCGGCTTTGCTTTTACTTCAGCATAATGTTTTGTCATATTCTTACCCTAAAATATCTGATGATTAAACTTGAATGATTGGTGATTATATAAAGAACGGCCTATCCCCTAAGGGATAATATTAATTATGGAATATATTGCAAAGACAGCCATTCAAGTCACCTTTATTACAAAAACTTTTAGTAATCTATATCATCTTTTAACAAACGTCAATAGACTTTGTTTATTTATTTTACGGTAGCAATTGAAGACATTATCATTTACCGTCCCCTTTTACCGCCACTTGAAGTACTCCCACAAGTACGTCATTCTGAACCGGCATTTATGCGACTCTGAATGACGTATCTGTAGCGGCGGGGATTTTTAGTAGAATAAGCGCTACGCAAAGAAAAGATTCCTTGACGCACAGACGCGCCGCGCTGTGCGAGGAATGACTTTTATTTTTTATTGTCATGCCTATTTTTTCGCCGTTAGCGAAAAAATTCAAGGCATCTTCGAATGCTTTTAAAAAAGAAGCGGTAGACCCCTTGACGGTGACTTCGTCACCGAGGGGTGACAATATAAACTAATAATTGTCATGCCTCGTTTTCGCCAGAAAACGTCAAGGCATAACTGTTAACAAAAAAAGCGGTGCCGCAACACCGCTTTTTCATCCTACCCTAAACTACCAAACCTCATTATACTTCAAGTTCGGATCATTCAGACGATTGATATAATCGCTATTATCATCCATTCTTGCCTTACCGTAATCCTTACCAATACCTGTACCATCGCTATTAAACAAATCACCATATTGATCCACCATCATCCTATTAGTAAAAGCTTTGCGATCAAAATAGCAATATGTAGTAACATAAGCCTCTATTGTACCGCGCTTAATCGGAAAGAGGTTCCAATAATAGGTTTTGTTGGTGCCCTCTGGCTCAATTGTTTCAATTCCAGAGCCGGCGATACTTTCATACACATCCCCATCATACAAGAAACCTAATCTAACATTCCATACACCATTACTTTTATCAGGGTCACTGAATGCCTTCAACCATGTACTCTCCTGAACGGTTATCGGCCTACCGCCATCAATTGCCACCAGATACTTCGTTGTCGTATCTGGGTTGCCTGCACTATCAGTACTTGGAGCATAAACTGTTTTTGTTTTAGTTGTTACACCGGTTCCACTTCCTGTAACTTCTGAAATCACATCTTCTGTATTAACCATATTATCACTTCCGACAGAAATTCCCACTACTGATGTGTTTTCACGTTTAACACCACTATCATTGTATATCCAGGTTGGCACAACTTCCGGACGATTTTCCTTACTAATTTTATTTTCTCCATCCTTTGTTACATCCTTAAGTGACGTAAACTTTCCATCTTTTGCTAAAGCCCCGACTTTTCCTACGCGGAAAGTCGCCGGATCTACTGTAATAACTCGCAGATATCCCGGAGGACATTTTGGCATCGGCACATCACCGGCATAAGCAGAAACCGGATCACTAGAACCTGCTTCATCAGTGGTATTTTCTTTATAATTGTTGGTAGCAATATAAATACCTTTGGTTATGAAGTCCGGCAAAATATCGCTTAAGCGTGCCCCGCCGCGTGTTGCCAGTTTAATATCATGCATCACTGAAGTATAGGCCGGATTGACCATATAGGTATCATATTTACCATCAGAACTATTACCATAATTAGAATCAGAAGGATATCCGCTTACCGGATTGCTGTATTTATATTTTTCGTTAGCATTATTCGCTACAAAAGCCGAAGCGCGAACCATACCATATTCAGCTCTTTTGTTCTCATCCGCCATCTGCAACTCCGGACTTGCCGCCCCGTCTGCTGATTTTACATCGACCAAGCCTTTACGAATATATACCGTTCCGGCTTTAGTAGCCTTATCTGTTTCGTAGCCACTTTCCTTATCCGATGTTCCATCGACCAAGACAATATTTCCATCATTTGTATTATTAGAAACTATATTAACTGCCGCATTTTCATTCAATTCTCCAACCGACATATAGCGTTTATCAGCGCTTCCGATACTATTAGCCGCATCTGTAAAAATTGCCTTACCATGCACCGCAACATCATATTTTCTGATATCTCCATTCTGTAACTCAACTTCATTAGCATTTTTATTGCCGCGAACCGCTAAAACAGCACTTCCTTCTTCATCCGTAACCTTCAAATTTGCACCGGCAAGATCAACATTTCCACCGGAAAACTCGGTTCTAAACTCGTTATTCCCTTTACCATGGCCATTATCATCGCCCATATTTCCGGTTGCTCCGATACGCAATCTATCCCCTTCAAAATCAGCCTTTACACCTGAACCTCCAATATATAAACCATCTTTAGTGGCATCAAGTCTTGAATATTCATCTCCTGACACATCAGCATCATCCTCCCCGATTTCACGAATATGCACACCGTTTTCATTAACTGTCAGCCATTTGTTTTTGTCGTCAATATTTTCCGAACCCGAGCTGAAAGAGGCCGTGCGCAAATGTTGCGTATCAATCTGACCTGCTGCCAATAAGCCTTCAACTTTCATATTTGAGCCAACCTGAGT
>CADBPX010000025.1 GCA_902796625.1 uncultured Pseudomonadota bacterium | reverse complement strand
GGCATTTTCTCAAGGTTTGCAAAAATGCGAATTTCCGGCCAGATTTAATTGGTTGCAGGAAAGAAATATTGTTAAAGGTAACTTGGACGATTGTACAGAATATCAACAGTTTATCAATGATATTCAACCTAAAAGCATAACTCTGTTATTTACCGATGCTTACATGAGTAATCCGGCATCATTATTCGGTCATACGCTGATACGTGTTGATACCGCTCGTAAAGGAACTCAGATGTTAGCTCACGGGGCAAATTTTGGCGCCAATTCCGGCTCGGATACCGGTGTGATATTTGCCCTAAAAGGATTGTTCGGCGGTTATATGGGGAGTTATCAAATCAGCCCGTATTGGAATATTATAAATACTTATAATAATATAGAAAATAGAGATATTTGGGAATATAAACTTAATCTTTCAAATAAAGAAACTATATCTTTCATAAATCACTTATATGAAATGAAAAATGCTCAAGTTCAATATTTTTTCTTGAGTAAAAATTGTTCTTATATGCTTTTGGAGTTACTCGAGGCTGTTCGGCCGGATTTAGATTTAACATCAAAATATACGGTTTGGGCAATTCCTTTAGATACTCTTAAAACTATCAACAATGTTCCGAATTTAGTCGAAAACGTCAATTATCGTCCGGCACGATATACGAAAATTCAGGCACAGTTGCATGAAATGAATGAACAGCAATATGAACAATTTATCAGATTTATTAAGGAAAAAAATAACAGCCTGGATAATTTGCCCGCAACAGAACAGGTCGAACTTCTTTCCACCGCATACGAATATTACCAATACGAATACATAATTAAAAATTTGCCATTGAAAGAATATCGCCGGAAAAGCTTTGATGTTCTGCGCAAACGTAGCCAAATGGCTCAGGTTGAAGAAAAAAAATTAAGTGGAGAAAATCCGTTGTATTCACATAATTCTGCTCACGTTTCGTTGGGAGGAGGGGTTAAACATCATAAATCTTATGAACTTATTACTTTGAGCCCTGCATATACAAGTTTTACCGATGATAATTATGGTATGATTCGCGGCGCCGGAGTGAATGTCTTGGAAAATCAATGGAGATACTACAATCAAAAGCATAAATTTGTTCTACAGTATATCAACGGATTGAGAATTACCTCATTGGTGCCGGCTGATCGTATTTTTAAACCATATTCTTATGTAACTGATTTTAATATTCATCGCGAATTTAATCCGCAAACCGATAAAGAAGGTTATGTTTTTTCCGGACGCTTTGGTATGGGGCAAACATATGATATTGCTCAAATGTTTTGGTTGTATGGTATTCTGGGTATTTCTGGTCAATACGGAGGATTTATTCCCGGAAATCAATGGGGAGGAATTAGTCCGGAAATAGGCGTATTCAAGGACTGGAATATTGTTCGTTTCTGGGGAGGTGTGGAAAAAAATTATGCCACTAGAATTTTTGCTGATCGGACGGTTTATCAAACCGGAATATCTGTCGATCTTAGCCGTAATATATTTTTAAATCTGAGTTATAATTACAGCCATAATAAAGAAGGGCATAATTGGGATCAGTCAGAAGTGACTATCAAATATTACTTTTAAATCTCATTTTTCCAACCAAAAAGTACACGGCCCGTCATTAATCAGAGAAACCTCCATATGAGCTTGGAATATGCCGGTTTTAACAGTAATATTATGTTTTTTCAGCTCATCAACAAAGTAATCGTATAAAATTTGCGCCTTATGCGGCTCTTCGGCAGAAGAAAATCCCGGTCTGTTGCCATGGCTTAAATCGGCGGCTAGAGTAAATTGTGATATAGCAAGAATTTCACCTCTGACATCACATACGGAAAGGTTCATCTTATCATTTTCATCGGTAAAGATACGCAATGAGGCTACTTTTTTAGCTAAATATTCGGCTTGAGCTTTGGAATCGTCTTTATTGATACCTATAAACAAGACATAGCCATTTTTAATGGAAGCTACTTCATTATGCGCAACGCTGACCGCGGCAGATAATACTTTTTGCACTAATACTTTCATTAAACCCCCGCATAAAATAAATAAGAAAATATAATAGCCGCAATAATTCCGATTAAATCAGCAAATAACGCACAGGGAAGTGCCGCTCCGGTTTTAGATATTTTAACGGCTCCGAAGTATAGTGCAATAACATAAAAAGTTGTTTCGGTTGACCCCTGAATTGTGGCCGAAACGAAAGCCGGAAAGCTATCGGCTCCGTAAGTTTGCATGGTTTCAATCATCATTGCTCTGGCTCCGTTACCGGATAGCGGTTTCATTAAAGCCGTTGATAGAGCAGGGGTAAAGTCAGTGTTAATATTGATTAATGCAAATAATTTTGTAAATAGCATAACAATTCCGTCTAAAACACCGGAATATCTTATAACGGCAATGGCTGTCAACATCGCCACGAGGTACGGTATAATTTGTACGGCAATTTGAAAGCCTTCTTTAGCTCCATCAATAAATGTTTCATATAAATTAATTCTTTTCGTCAGACCGAAAATTAAGAAAACGGCAATAAAAGATAAAATTAAGGCATTACCGAAAGTTTCAGAATATGCTATTCGTTGATTGTCATCCAATGAGCAAAAGTAAAAGCTTATTATACCTATAATGGATAATATACCAATAAAATACAGCAATATTGTCCTATTGAAAATATTGAGTTTTTGGGTGAATGCAACAGCTAGAAAACCAGCAACTGTAGAGCAGGTCGTTGCCAACAAAATAGGAATAAAAACTGCTGCCGGATTGGTTGCGCCTTGTAAATGGCGATACATAAGGATAGATACCGGTAGAATGGTGATTGCTGAAGCATTGATAACGATAAACATAATTTGCGCCGGCGAAGCTCGATCTTTATGTGAATTTATTTCTTGCATTTGTTCCATGGCCTTTAATCCCATCGGAGTTGCGGCATTATCCAAGCCCAACATATTGGCTGCCATGTTCATGACAATAGAGCCTATTGCCGGGTGATTAGAAGGAATTTCCGGCATTATAATACGAAACAGAGGGCGTAAAGCTTTGGCAAAAATTTCCGTCAGTCCGCTTTTTTCCGCTATTTTTAATAGACCTAACCACAAGCAAAGCATTCCGGTAAGATTAAGAGATAGTTGAAACGCATTTGTTGCCGCTTCAAAAAGATGGTTGGTTATTTCATTCCATATTCCGCTATTTCCGAGATAAAAAGATTGTACAATCGCTGAAATAAATCCTGCAATAAAGAAACCGGTCCAAATTAAGTTGAGCATTATTGTTCCTCCGTTGGGAAAAGGTTTTGTTTTATATGCGGATCATCACTTATATGTCTTTCAGAATGGACTGTTGTCAGTTCAGAGATGTCCATTTTATAATCTTTAGAGGATAATTTATATTTAGGTTTAGACGTCATGTCTTCCGAAAAGCCGATAATATCGGCAAGCATATCATATAGCAGATCACTGGTCCAAAAACTATCTCTATGTTTTTTCAATTCATTAAAAGTCTCTTTTCTTTCTTGGATAAAGACGTTTGAAAATATTGTCAATAAAGGAATTCTGCTCATTTCATATGTGAATTTAGAACTTTCGTGTGTAAGTCCTCTGTCCGGATCTTCGCCATGATCTGAGAAAAATACAAAAGCCTTAAAATGAGGATAATTTTTAACAGCATCATATAATTTTTTTAGTACATAATCATTATGATAAACAGCATTATCATAAGAATCTACTCTTTTGTTTTTTCCAGAGAAGATATCAAAATCAGAATTATATCTATCAATATATACTGCGTGACATCCCATAAGATGTACAATAATTAACACCTTATCTGTTTTTGATAAATCCGGAATATTTTCAGCTAACTTTTCATCATAATAAGTTGTAGATGTTTTGGTACCTATATACGTATTTAACCAAACTTGATGATCTGTTGTGTTAGCTATAGTCGTTAAAGGGGTATTTGCTACGCTGAAATGTTTTTGATTGGAAATCCAATACGTTTTAAAACCGAGAGCATTTGCAATATCAACAATTGAATAGGAATCTTTTAATTCAACAGATGAATACTGATTTTGGCTGGTTAAGGCAAATTGAACAGACGGAACGGTATGTACATGGTTGGAATAAGCATTTGTAAAGATAACGGCATTATCTTTATTTAACAAATTTTGCATCCATGGTGTTGTTGATCTGTCATAACCATATACTCCCATATGATCACGTGCTGTTGATTCTCCTATAACCAATACGTAAATTCCTGAGGTTACGTCATTTTTATCTATATATTTTTGGAGATTGGAAATTTTGATCTCTCTGGCATGTCTGTTTTGCTCATACATTTGAAAACTTTTCAAAGTAGAGTGCACGGTTTTTATCATATTTATTGCAAAACAAGAAGAGAGGCGAGGTAAGCTGCAACATGAAAGATAAATTAAAAAGCAACCGGTGATTATGTTAAGCCATGCGGAACACTTCACTGATTTTAACATGGTTAACATTTTTAACAGTACCGATATAATTGTAATTATAGCAGTAAAAGTTATGCCCCAAATAAGGAGGTTTTGTTCAGCTAAATATGAATTAATCTCAGGTAAATTTGTTTGGAATAAGGTAAGTATTATATCCGAAGATAACAGATGTTTATCGCTGACTATAAAATAACCGATCATACACAACGCAGGTAAAAGAATGGTAATAAAGAAAATAGCTGTAAAGAATTTTGATATTTTTTTTAACACTAAATATTTATTCAAATCAGAAAGATGCCACAGATATGATACAATACTAAATAACACAGTTCCAAAACCTATGGTATGAACAATTTCACGTTCAGTTAGAATCATGCCGACGGATCTTTTAATATAGGCTGATATAAAATAAAGAAAAATTATCGCAATAAATAATATTGTATGCTTTTTTTGATAATTCCATATATTTGATAACAGCGTAAAAATTATGGAAAAAGTTATCACATAACCTTGCTGTTGCAACAGATCTAATGTATAAGATGAATTAAATATTCTGCAAAAGTTAATTGTAAAAAAATATCCTAAAAAGTATACTATATAGGCTGGCAGATTAAATTTATCAAAGTTTTTCATATAAAAGTCCTCTGTTATAACTACAAAAAGATATTTCATATATTATAACAGGTCAAGATTTATGCAGAACTAATTAACAAAAGAAAAGCCCCGATTTGGGGCTTTTCTTTATTGATCCAAAAATGAACGTAAACGTTTTGAACGGCTTGGATGTTTGAGCTTTCGCAAAGCTTTAGCTTCAATTTGGCGAATACGTTCGCGTGTTACATTGAATTGTTTGCCTACTTCCTCTAAAGTATGATCCGTGTTCATACCAATACCGAAACGCATTCTCAAAACCCTTTCTTCACGCGGGGTTAGTGATGATAAAATTTTCGTACATGTTTCTTTTAAGTTGGAGTGAATGGCCATATCTAAAGGCTGCAATGCACTCTCATCGGCTATAAAATCACCCAGAGACGAATCTTCTTCATCACCGACAGGAGCTTCCAAACTGACCGGTTCTTTGGCTATTTTCATAACTTTTCTGATTTTTTCCAAAGGCATAGATAAACGCTTCGCCAATTCTTCAGGAACCGGCTCTCTTCCCATTTCCGAAAGCATTTGTCGCGAGGTGCGAACAAGTTTGTTGATTGTTTCAATCATATGAACCGGAATTCTGATAGTGCGAGCCTGATCTGCAATTGAACGCGTAATTGCCTGTCTTATCCACCATGTAGCATAGGTTGAAAATTTATAGCCGCGACGATATTCAAATTTATCAACAGCTTTCATCAAACCTATATTTCCTTCTTGTATCAGATCAAGAAATTGCATACCGCGGTTTGTGTATTTTTTGGCAATTGAAATTACCAAACGAAGGTTGGCTTCAATCATTTCTTTTTTAGCTCTTTCGGCTTCGCGTTCACCTTTTTTAATTGTATCTACCATTTTGCGATATTCACTGATCGGTAAACCGCATTCTTTAGCCATTTTGGCTATGTTTTCACGAATATCCGTTATTTCATCATGATATTTTTCAATAAAAGCGGCCCAATGTTTATCCTTTTTCAATGCCGGCTTATCTAACCAATTAGGATCTAGTTCTGATTTTTGGTATACTTCCAAAAAATCTTCTCTTTTAATTTTGCAGGACAGGGCATAACGAAGGAGTTTTCCTTCAAGTCCCATAAGGTAGTTATTCATATCATTAAGCTGATTTACCAATTGTTCTACCTTATTACTGTTCAGGTGGATAGAACTCATTAACTCAACCAGTTCTTTTTTCAATGCTAAATATCTTTTCTCGGTTGTCGGAATAATTTTTCTTCCAGACAGAATGGAAGCCATTCTTTGGCTTTGGATTTTTTTCAGGTTGTCGTAATAACTGGAAATTTTATTTAATGTATCCAAAACCGGTTGCATTAGCATATTTTCCATGGTTGAGACAGAAGTTGAACTATGTCCCATTGAATCTGAATCTTCATTATCAGTTTCATCGGTATCGGCATCGGTATCCTGAAGATTGTCGTCTTCATTATCTTCTTCGTCTAAATCATCAGAAACATCGGTATCTATATCAATATCATTTTCCAAGTCGACATCTATATCATCAAGATTTTTTTCATTCAGTTCTTTGGTTACATTTTCCAAGTCATCTTCAACATTTCCGGCGCTATCATCATCGTCGTATACCATGGCCTCAGAATCGTCACCATACATCATTTCCAGATCAATAATGTCGCGCAACTGCAATGTTCCGTTAACAAGCTCGTCACGCCAACCGGCTATGGCTTTTAATGTCATCGGACTTTCGCACAAACCGCCGATCATAACGGTTTTACCGGCCTCAATTCTTTTAGATATTGCTATTTCGCCTTCACGCGATAGTAGTTCAACCAATCCCATTTCTTTCAGATACATCCGTACAGGGTCATCTGAACGAACGATGTCCTTACTATCAATATTGCCGATATCGTCTTGAATTTCTTCGTTTTCGTTATAATCGTATTCTTCCTCTGAAGTGTCAATATCTTCGTCGCTGTTTGAGATAATGTTAATCCCCATATCGGAGATTTGTGACATTATATCTTCGAGCTTTTCAGAGGTTATTTTTTCGGCTGGAAGAACTTTATTTAATTCTTCCATAGTAATATATCCTGATTTCTTTCCTTCAGAGATAAGATGTCTGACAGCGGCTGAAGCTGAATCCATATTTAACGCTTCTGAATTATCTGAGCCGTCATCATAAATATCTTGATTGTTTGTATCTGACATAACGTTCCTTAAAATCGATTTTTTGATCCGTACAGGATCTTCATTGCTAGCGTGATATTATTATTTGAAAATACATAATTTGTCAACAGTTGGTTTTCAATATTTTAACAAAATTATTCTTTTTCTTGCAGAAGTGAAGATCTCTCATGAATAAGGTGTTGATAACGAGCGTATAATTCTTGGGATACATCAGGAGAATTGTTAATTGATGTTATACATTCTTTTATATCTTCATCTATTTGTTTTAACTGTATTTCTACTAAGGAGTTGTAAATTATTTTATTGATATCACTAATGGTTGACTTTTGTTGTTTAAACATGTTAATTTCCCACAATTCACTCAATTCTTTTGAAAAATTGAGTTCCATTTTTTCAAACAAAATTTCACTGCTTATATTCGGATCATCTTGAGCTTGTTCAATAATGTCCATAAGCATTTTTGCTGAGCGAGATTTTCCCAATTCAAAAGCCGTTAATTTTTCTTCATATTTTTTTATAAGCTGCGGATAAAGTAGCATACCGGCAATAATGTTACGTATAACAATATCTGTTAAAGGCGGGTTTTTAACAAAATTATTACCGGACTTAACAATCTGGGCTTTATGCGAAGAATTCTTGTATATAGAACCTTTTCCTATAACAAAATAAATTCTTTTTTTCATCTCTTGCATATAATAGTTGCGTGTTTGCACATCTTTGATTTTATTAACCTCTTCATAGACCTCTTTTTCAATTAAAGCTTTTTGCTCAGGCGTATTGAGATCTTTATTCATTTTGCACTTATGCCACAAAATCTCAACCATAGGTTTAGAGTTTTGAATATATTGTTCAAATCTCTTCGGTCCTAAACTTCTCAATAATTCATCAGGATCTTTTTTCTCTTTCAAAAAGATATAATTAACGGAGTGTCCGGCTCGTAAAATCGGTAAAATACGGTCAATTGATCTTATTGCGGCTCTTATTCCGGCACTATCGCCATCAAAACATAACGTCGGAACAGAGCAGACCTTCCACGCTTCAATAACCTGCTCCTCTGTTAATGCTGTTCCCAAAGGAGCAACCGCATAGCTGAAATTATAGGAATCCAAGGCAATAACATCCATATAACCTTCGCATATAATAAGTCTTTTGCTATTGTATGCTGCCTCGCGAGCATGGTAGAGGTTATATAATATACGTCGTTTGTTAAAAATTGGCGTTTCTGGAGAGTTAAGATATTTGGGCTGGCTATTATCCATAATGCGCCCGCCAAAGGCAATCACGTGACCTTGCTTATCCATAATCGGAATCATTACACGGTTGCGAAAAAAATCATGTGATGACCGATTTTTATCATCAGGAACAGTCAGTAACCCTAACTCTGACATTTCCTTTTCAGTAATACCTTTTGATAATAATAAGGCCTTTAAGCCATTGTTATTAGGTGCAAAACCAAGTCGAAATTTAGCAATAACTTCGTCAGATAATCCTCTTTTTTCCTTGAAATATGTCAGTGCTGAAGAACCAATAGGCATACGCAAATTTTTTTCATAAAATTGTGTTGCCATCTCCATAATATCATACAGCGTCTTACGCTTAAGAACCTGTTGCTGGCTTTCCTTTGATAAACTAGGGACTTGAAGTCCGGCTTTTGCCGCTAATTTATTGATTGTTTCTAAAAAAGAAAGTCCTTCGGATTCCATAACAAATTTTACAATGTCTCCATGGGCACCACATCCGAAACAGTGGTAAAATCCCTTTGTTTCATTTATTGTAAAGGATGGAGTTTTTTCATTATGAAAAGGGCATAACCCTGTATATTCACGACCACGTTTAGATAACTTAACTTTTTCACCGATTACATCAGCAATAGGTAGTCGGTCACGCAATTCATCTAGAAATTTCTGCAAGTCATCGGTCATAAATTATTGTAGAACTTCTTTAATTATTGATGAAGCTAAAGCAAAATCCATCTGTCCATTATATTGCTTTTTTAAACAAGACATAATTTTCCCCATGTCTTTTATACTTGAAGCATTTGTTTCAGCGACAATTTGTTTTATTATAGCCGTAATATCATCTTTGTTCAACTGTTTTGGCAGAAAACGCATAATAACATCAATTTCTTTTTGCTCTTTTTCTGCTAAATCAGCACGGTTGTTGTTTGTATAAATTTGTATAGACTCCGTTCTTTGTTTAACCATGGTCTGCATCATTGACAATAAATCATCTTCGGAAGCCTGATCTTTGCCTTTACCTCTAGCTTCAACGTCTTTTTCTTTCATGCCGGCGATAATCAGGCGTACGGCACTGACCGTATCCATATCCCGTTGCTTCATTGCTTCTTTTAAGGTGTTTTGCAGATTTTCACGTATCATTTTGTTTCTCCAGACATTTAGTAGTTTAATTAATTAACAATTTTCAGCATAAGTTTTTTAGGTGTAGTGCTGTTATTATTGAGCATTATATGAAATAATGCACTGAAATCGGAATTTAACTTGTTCGTTGTTAATACTTTGACTTGTTCTTCCTCAACTTCATTTTGAAGATTATACAGGGTGGCTTTGATCGGAAGAATCTTCGATTTATATTTTCCTTTATTAAATAATTTTCCCGACACTTCCACATAATGTTTACCATTGTGTTCCGTATTTTTAACATTTACATCTTCGAAAACTATATCTCTTCCGGCATATATGCTGTCGAGCCCGATTGTATCATAAAAAGTTTCCAGTCGAGGGATATAGTTAACAATTTCAAACCTGTTTTTATAGGCAATCAATATCGACATCAAAACAATCAGCAAAAATATGGCGCTGTTAAGTACTATAGGGGAGAAGATGACCTGCATTTTTCTCCAAAAACCTTTCTTTTGATCTATCGGTGCTTGTTCCGTAAATAATCCTTTTGTGTCTTTGGATAAACGGTCAAACATTTCTTGAACATCCGCATCGTCGTAGGAATATGATGTTGCCGTGCGAACTATTTGCGGCTTAACCTCTGATGTTTCCGGTTCTATATCACGAAGATCTTTGGGTTTTACAACCCATACATTTCCACATTCGGAACATTTAAATTTTTTACCGCTTTCCGGAACACGGTTTTCTGAAACACTATAAACAGCATTACATTTAGGACAACTTATTAACATATTAACCTCTTGTTTTTTACAATATATGCGAAATTTATCCAGAAGCAACAAAAAAAGTATTTTATTACAAACAATATTGTTGTATTCCTTTAGTAAAGCGATTTATTGGAGGGTATATGACTGATTTAGTTGAAAATTTATCTGATCCCATCATTGACGTTCAAAACGTATCAATCGGATATGAAAATAACGATGTTTTGCAAAATGTCGATATATCTTTGTATCCGGGATCATTTACGTTTGTTACCGGAAAAAGCGGCGCCGGAAAAACAACTTTACTAAGCATGCTTTATTTAATCAAAAAGCCTACCAAAGGGATACTTAAGGTTTTTAATAATAACATTAATTTTTCAAACCGTGATACTTTAGCATTAATGCGCCAACGTATCGGAGTCGTTTTTCAAGACTTCAGACTATTGGAACATCTTACGGTATTTGATAATATTGCTCTTCCGCTAAGAGTTCGCGGAATGTCTGAAAAAGAAATATATAAAAGAGTTTCCGAGCTTTTGCATTGGGTTGAATTGCATAAAAGCATATATAAACCGTGCCATACTTTATCCGGTGGCGAAAAACAGCGTGTTGCCATCGCTCGAGCAGTTATTAACAGACCGGATATCTTGTTTGCGGATGAGCCGACGGGAAGCGTTGATCCTGAGATTGCTGAAAAATTAATGCGGTTATTCATCGAACTTAATAAAGTCGGAACAACTGTTATCATTGCCACACACAATGAACAGCTGACATCAAAATACAACTATCAACGCGTTTATCTGCATAATGGTACGGCTAAATTATATCCGGCGCTGAAATATATATAGAAAGGAATGTTATGAAAAAAGATTGGCTTGTCGCTCGTAAAAATGAAATTCCTACGGAAGATGAAGAAACTTCAGCTTTCATGTATGTTTTAACCTCAATATATATGTATCTTTTTATTGTGGTTTTGGCAATATTTATTGCTATCAATTCAATGGCATCCAGCTGGGAAAAAGATATAATGGGTGCTGTAACCGTGCAAATTATACCAATTCAGGATGATAGTAAACATATTGATAAAATTAAAACAGCTGAACAGCAGAATAAAGTTCTTCAATACATTGAACAACTATCAGGTGGTGAAAGTGTTACGGTTTTAGATGATGAAGCTATAAAAAAACTGATGACACCTTGGCTGGGGAATAAAATTGATATATCTTCTCTTCCGATTCCGCAACTGTTAG
>CADBPX010000024.1 GCA_902796625.1 uncultured Pseudomonadota bacterium | reverse complement strand
GCCGGCTCGGTAGATAAAATGTTTGATAATGATTATTCCAGTGAGGTTCGCATTGATTCATATTCAAAAGTCAGCGAAAACAGTCCGGTGTGGGTGGTTTATTTTACGGTTTATAATCTTTCCCGTTCGCCTAAAGGCAGGGGTAATGCGTTATTGCTGAAAATCATTAAATATAAGGCTTCATTAACTCCGGAATTTTGGCCGGAACGCGTGGCATATTATGCGCGTGTACTTAACCCGCTCGGTTTTACGGTTGTGCAATATAACCAAGATGAAATCAGAGAGTGATTTGTTTAATTTATTTTAATCTTTTTATTTTAACATAGAATCAAAGGGAGTATCCGAAGGAGGGTGTTTTGCACCTGAAATTGCGGTTATTCCTTGTGTTTGGTCGATTCGAGGCTTTATAAAAAAATAAAGGAAGAAACGAAAAATGAGTAAAAAATTTTTTATATTGGCAATATTGACGGTATTGACCGCCTGCAGTTTATTCGGTTCTTATTACGAACCGGAAGCAGTCGGCATCGGTAAAGATATTAATGAGCTTAAATTATCTCCATGTGCCTGTATGCAAATAGAGATGATTAAGAATGTACCGGATTGGTTTTGGGAAACAATATAGGCGGGAATTAAGCAATGGCTGACCAGTTAGGCGTAAGCGGTAAACAGCAACGATTGATAGCATCACGACCTGATGTGCAAAAGCGGCGGGCTGATGCAACAGCATCAATGAATCGTAATGAAAATACTCTGGTTGTTAATGCCAGTGAAAAGAGGTATTTATGGACGGCTCGGGCTTTTGCCGTTGTGACCGCCATCAGCTTATGCTGTAATCTGATTTTATTGTTGGCAATCGGTAATATTCTTCCGTTGAACAGAGTTGAGCCGTATTTATTAACTTTGCAATCAAAAGAAGATCAGGTCTATCGTATTGTTCCGTACAGCAAGAATATGGAAGGCCAGAAAACCATTACCGAAACTTTTGTCCGACAATATATTTTGTTGCGCTCGACCATGCTTCCCGATCCGGCGGAAATGGAATCACGTTGGGGTGATAAATATGGTACTGGAGGGGATTTGCAGGAAATTTCTTCATCGTACGTATATAAGCAATTCCGCGAAACGACCTATCCGAAGGCGATGGAGAATATGCGCAATTTGAATATGACCAGTAATGTTAAAATAGCCACAGTCAATGAAATCGGCGATAATGTGTGGCAGGTTGAATATAGCGTTGATTACTATTCTCCGACATGGTCGGCTCCAAAGACGAGATATTATCGTGCCAGTTTAAAAATTATGTATCAGAAGCAGGTCGCTTCTTATAAAAATCGCTTGAAAAATCCAGTCGGATTTAAAGTTATAAGTTACGGAACCAAGCAAATTAAAGAAAAAGAATAAATTCTGAGGATCAAGAAATGAAAAAAGTATTGCAGAAAATAATAGGAATATGTGTCGCGGTTATGCTGGCAACTGAAGCGTCGGCGCTGAAGTTGTTGGATGACGGAACAATGGATCAGTATACCGACCAGTCACAAGGAGCATATCAGCCGATGGATCTGAGTTATACCGGAATGGGGGGATCGTTGGGTATGATTCAAAGTGCATGGCAGGATCCTTTACAGAATTTAGGTGAAGGGCAAAGTAAACCGGCGTATTCAAAATATTATTGGACACCGGATTTGGTTTTGCCGATTCGCATGCGTGAATCAATGTTCACGGTGGTTAATTTTCCGGAATGGGAATTGATTGAAGACTTGCAATTTGGCGACAGAGGGGCATTCGAAGGGGTAAGGTATTCACCGAATACAATTTTGTTGAAGCCAAAAACTATCGGAGTTGATTCCAACTTAATTGTTTTGGGACGTTCCGGTAATAAATATGTTTTTTATGTTAAAAGTGAAGGATTTAACACCGAAAGATTGACTAATTCAATCATAGATATTGATGTTATCGGCGATGCCGGCACATCGGGAGGTAGTCCCAGGTCAAGCTCAGCGGTTTTAGGATCATCAACCGGCAGCTCCGGCAATGTATATAATAATGCTAATCCGGCTTATACCAGACGCTTTTTGCGTGAAGATTGGATAAAGAGCATTCCGCTTGATCCGAGCAAGTTTCGTTTTGATATTGAGATTTATGTACCTAATCCCGACGACGTTATCATTGCGCCGGAGCGGGTTTGGCGTGATGATATTTTCACCTATATTGACTTAGGAGAAAAGGCCTTAAATATGGTACAGCGCCCGATTGTAACTTTAATTGTCGAACGTTCGGAAACGCCGGTGGGCTTCAGAACAAAGGGGCCGAATAATCGCCTGATTATTGTTGAAGGTATCGGCGATATGGTTATGCGTAGCGGTAAGCGAATGGTTTGCTTGAAGTTGCGTCGCTCTGACGATGAGGGTACGCAATATGTCAGCTATTATGAAAACGGTGATGACTGGGATGTTGGTCCGAAAATTCCTTCCGGCAAACAAGGAAAAAGCGGTAGCGGCAGTAGTAGTGC
>CADBPX010000023.1 GCA_902796625.1 uncultured Pseudomonadota bacterium | reverse complement strand
CGGCCTATCGTGCCTTCGTATGAAAAAAATAAGTTAAAAACAGCCAGTAATTTTTGTTTCATCTTTTACCTCGTTTAAGATTTTTGTTTATTTTATGTAACATCAATTTTTTTATATCGTCAACAATAAAAAAAGCGCATCATTAAAGACACGCTTTTCTTATCGTTTGTAAAGCTATTTGTTATGCAGCTTTATTTGTTTTGTGTTCTTTTTGCGTTTTACCGAATTTTACCGCAGCTTGAGCCGCAGCCAAGCGGGCAACCGGTACACGGAACGGTGAGCAAGAAACATAGTCTAAGCCGCACTGTTGGAAGAACTCAATAGATTTCGGATCTCCGCCATGTTCGCCACAAACACCGAGCAACAGCTCAGGGTTGGTTTGGCGACCGTATTCACAAGCGCGTTTAACCAGTTTACCTACGCCTTCAACATCAATTGAAGCAAACGGATCAGCTACATAAATGCCTTTAGAGCGGTAGCAATCCAAAATAGCTCCGGTATCATCACGGCTCATACCCAAAGTTGTTTGGGTTAAGTCGTTGGTACCAAAGCCGAAGAAGTGAGCCGAAGCCGCAATTTCTTCTGCCATTAATGCAGCACGTGGTAACTCAATCATGGTTCCGACTTCGTATTCAATTGATTTACCTTTTTCCGCAAAAATTTGTTTTGCCGTGGTATCGATAATGTTCTTAACGATATCTAACTCTTTCTTTGAGCCGATTAACGGAACTTCAATTTCCGGAACAACCTTAACGCCTTCATCGCGGCATTCCATAGCAGCCTCTAAGATGGCGCGGGTTTGCATTTCGCAAATTTCCGGATAAGTAACTGCCAAACGGCAACCACGGTGACCAAGCATCGGGTTCATCTCGTGCAAAGAATTGGCGCGGTTTTTAACTTCAGCCAAAGTCTTGCCCATTTTGTCAGCAAGTTCTTGCATTTCAGCATCAGTATGCGGCAAAAATTCATGGAGCGGCGGATCCAATAAGCGGATAACTACCGGATAGCCGTTCATGGTGCGATATAACTGCTTGAAGTCTTCTTTTTGGTACGGCAACAAACGAGCCAATGCTGCACGGCGACCTTCTTCGTTATCAGAAAGGATCATGGTGCGCATATCAGAAATACGTTTTGCATCAAAGAACATGTGTTCGGTACGTGCCAAACCAATACCTTCGGCACCAAAGTCAACAGCTTGTTTGGCATCAGCCGGTGTTTCAGCATTGGCGCGAACACTCATCGTACGGATTTCATCAACCCAACCCATAAAGCGACCAAAGTTACCGGAATTGGTGTCAGCTTTAACAGTTGGAACCGCACCTTCGATGATTTGTCCTTTAGCACCATCTAAAGAAACCCAGTCACCTTCTTTAATGCAAGAACCGGATTTAGTAGTCATGGTTTTTGAAGCATAGTCAATAGTAATATCGGTTGAGCCGGAAACGCATGGAGTACCCATACCGCGGGCAACCACAGCAGCGTGAGATGTCATACCGCCGCGTGCTGTAATCACACCTTGAGAAGCGTGCATACCGCCGATATCTTCCGGTGAAGTTTCATTACGGATTAAGATAACTTTTTCACCTTTAGCAGCCCATGATTCAGCATCTTCAGCGCAGAAAACCGCACGACCGACAGCTGCACCAGGAGATGCCGGCAATCCGGTAGCAATAACTTTCTTTTCGGCTTTCGGATCCAACATCGGGTGTAATAATTGATCTAACTGATCAGCACCAACGCGCATAATCGCTTCTTCTTTGGTGATTAAACCTTCATCAAACATTTCAACAGCCATGCGAACGGCAGCTGCCGCAGTTCTCTTACCATTGCGGCATTGTAACATCCATAATTTGCCGTGTTCAATAGTGAATTCCATGTCTTGCATGTCTTTGTAATGAGCCTCTAAGGCGTTGCGTACGTCTACCAATTGTTTGTACAAATGCGGCCACAATTCTTCCAGTGAATTTCCTTGACCTTTAGAGGCCATCGGTTGCGGGGTACGAATACCGGCAACAACATCTTCACCTTGTGCATTTACCAAAAATTCGCCGTAATAAACGTTTTCACCGGTTGCCGGATCGCGAGAGAAGCACACACCGGTAGCCGAATCATCACCGGCATTACCGAATACCATGGTTTGAACGTTAACAGCTGTTCCCCAATCTCCAGGGATGTTGTTTAATTTACGATAAATAATTGCACGTTCAACCATCCATGAACCGAATACGGCACCGATACCGAGCCATAATTGTTCCCATGGATCTTGCGGTACAACTTTACCTAGTCTTTTACCGATTTCTTTGTATTGATTTACCAATTCTTTTAAATCTTCAGCGGTTAAATCAGTGTCTGATTTGTAGCCTTTAGATTTCTTCATTGCTTCCAAGGCGCCTTCATATTCATCCAAGTCTGCGCCTAAAACAACGTCAGAGAACATTTGTAAGAAACGACGATAAGAATCGTAAGCGAATCTTTCATTGCCGGAAGTTTGAGCTAAACCTTTAACGCTTTCATCGTTCAAACCCAAGTTTAAAACTGTGTCCATCATTCCCGGCATGGAAATTCTGGCACCTGAACGTACGGAGAATAACAGCGGGTTGCTAGAATCACCGAACTTTTTGCCCATTATGGCTTCAACGCCGGCAACAGCAGCACGTACCTGATCTTTTAAATCAGACGGGTAAGTTTTGTTGTTGGCATAGTAGTATGTGCAAACTTCGGTTGTTACTGTAAATCCCGGAGGTACCGGCAAGCCAACTTTGTTCATTTCTGCCAAGTTAGCACCTTTACCGCCAAGGAGATTTCTCATATTGGCATCGCCTTCGGCTTTGCCGTTTCCAAATGTATAAACCCATTTACTCATGGTTATTTAAGCTCCTATTAGCTATTTGTTAAAACACTGCTACATCTTTGAATATGTAGCCTAAATTAAAAAAAATTCAATTCGCATTGAATTTATATCACAAATCTGATTTGTTCAAGAAAAAAATTAAAAAACACATTGACATAAAACGATTTTTTTGTTAAATTTTAGACAAATTTAAATTATTAAGTTAATTATGGAAAATTTTTTTAGTATTCTTTCTAACTTCAAATTGGAGAAGGAAGAGCCTTACATTTACTTTAAGCTGTGCGCACTGGCGCTCTTAGTGCCGGCGATTATTTGCGGCAACATGTCTATGACAATGTGGGCTTGCGTGTTCTTTTATGCCTGCTACATGACACTTGCTCGTTGCTATTTCGGGGAGCTTGATGAGCAGCCAGATGCTATATTCGGTTTTGCCTGTTGGATTATGCTTGTATGTATTGAAATCTGTTCTTTGCTGCAAGTAAATTTCTGGTTTGATTTGGCAATATCGGTGCTAGTTGTCTTTGCTTACTACGTTGTGAAGGCTATGTTGAAGAGCATCAAGTTTAATGCAGTGAGTTGGCTGAAAATTGCTGTTGCAGTATTGACAGTAGGATAT
>CADBPX010000022.1 GCA_902796625.1 uncultured Pseudomonadota bacterium | reverse complement strand
TTTCGGTAAAGATTATACGCTGGCAAACCATACGGTTCGTCCGGAAGGATATGTCGGTGTAACATATGATTTAGTGAGCGATCGCGATAATGCGGTTGTTGGCTTGGCCAACGGCGCCAGCTATGCGGTTCACGGCAAACGGTTGAATCGCTTTGGCGTTGAAGCGGGAGCCGGTATAACGGCTGAATTGACGGATAGATTATCGGCCAATATCAGCTATATGGGCGGTTTCCGTAAGGATTACCAAAGCCATACCGGTATGATTGGCTTGAAATATGCTTTCTAGTTAGCTGATTTGGGGAAAGAAAAGGAGCTGGAAACAGCTCCTTTTTTTGTTGTAAAAAAACGCAACCATAAAGTAAAGTATGCCATTTTATATATTACCCACCGTTATGGATACGTTGTTAATATATAACTGTCATCGCTCGTTTTCGCCAGAAAACGTCCAGCGATCTTCGAATTCATTTAACCCCCACACCGCCACAGATACGTCATTTAGAGCCACAATTATGCAGCGTGGAATCTCCCCACTCAAGGAACGGCGAAGATATAAAAAAAACAAAAAAATAACCGTCATCGCTCACTGAAACAGAAGGCACAAAAAACAAACTGTTTCCCCTCCGAGTGCCTTTGGGCACGAGCTCAAAAGGGCTTCCGCTTCTTTTTTTTAGAATTCGAAGATGCCTTGACCTCACTTCGTTCGGAGGCATGACATTATAAATAAAAAAACGCTCTGAGTGACGGTAAAAGGCACGGCATAGATAACAAAAAATAAGATACTATAAAAAAGTCCAAATAATAACATTATCGGTTGGCAGGCAAACCTTACGTGCGGCATACTTTTTTATCGGCAGGCCGTTTTCCCCGCCCCATGTAAACTCCGTTTCGCCACTTTCATTGATAATGGTAATCTTCTGCAATATCAACAAATTTTCTCCTGATGTCGGCAGTTCCGTCAAATTAATACAAGCCGATTTATTCAAATTTTTCAATACGATATTGAAATTTTGATCACTAGGTAAACTCATAGTTCCATCTAGTCCCTGCCCGATCTGAATATCATATTCCTTGGCATAACGAACCAATGGCTTATCGAGTTTATTCTCGTGGGCAGACTGGGTTGAAAGTTTCCAAAATCCCGGTTGATCACGATAGAATGATTGAATATTTTCTGCCGTTTTCAAAACCGCGCTATGCACGGATTTATGCGGATTATACATAAGCAAATAAACCAAAGCCGTCACGGCTAAAATCAAAAACAAAACCATAAAGAAACCACTGACGGCGTTCCAATGCGGCTTATCAAAATCTAAGTGTACCTTCATTTTTTATCCTTTCCCCATGGAACTGGTAATTTGATCTTGCATATCAAACGTGCCGAACACTGCCCAAGCAATAACGCCGGAAACCGTAAGCATAGCCACAATATTCATAACTTCGGCGCGTTGTTCAATAACATAAACTGACTCTTCCAGCCATTCGTTTGCCAATTTATCAAGAGCCTCTTCAAAGTTATCCAATTCGGAATAAATTTTTAAGTCGGCAATAACCTGTTTATCCGGAAACTCATGGTTAGCCTTATCCAACGCTTGTCCCAAGTTATCACCGTTTTTAATATGAAACAAAGCTCCGTCGATACGTTCTTTTAAATACTTACTGGCATCTCGCCGCAACGAAGACATTGCCACCGACACCGGCACCCCGCCTTTCACCAGAGCAGACAGTGCCAAAAGCCACGTAATACCGGTAAAAATCTTATATAATGACCATGGCGGAATCCGATCGAATTTGACTCTGATTTTACCGGTCCAAATTCCGATAGTTGTATAAATTATGATACCGAGTACCGGCAAGAAAGAAAAGGCCAGCTTCCAGTTTTGTTGAATCCACTCTGACAAATTAATCAAACTTCGTGCTGTTCCGGTCCAAATTGTATTCGGCGCGGCATCTAACATTGGCGGCACCATATAAACCCCGATGGCATACAAAATCAAAACAGCCATCATCATCAAAAAGGACGGATAAGCAATAGCGTTAACAATCGGCCGGATCATTCGTGAAGATCCTTCTGCCACTTTAATCAGGTTTAATAGTGCGCTTTCCAAATCTGAAACATCGCCCACGGAAAGCATTAATCTCTCCCGATCCGGTGCCCACCCTTTTAAGCTGTCGGAAAAAGGGTGACCTTCTTGCAGCGAGTGCCCCCAGGCACTCACAGCGATTGCCATCGGGTCATTCGGATGTCGTCCTTCTTCGGACAAACCGTTATAAATCATATCCAAGGCATTCATCAATGAGAATCGGTTACGTAACAGCGCGGCCAATTTACGATAAATTTTCAATCTCTTTTTATTCGAGATGTTGCACATAATCTTGGCATAATTCAACAGCCATTTATTACTGTTTTTCATTGCCTTATTAAAAGCACTTTGTTTTTTAATTTCCGGCATAACCTTCTCCTTAATAAATCGGGCGTTGGTCTAACAAACCACACCATCTTTCTACTTCATCCAGATCAATATATCCCTTAAGCATTCGCTCAATAGCCGCCTCACGCAAAGGCCGGCCGTCTAATTCACTGACCCAGTAATCGATAGCTTCTTTTGTATTATCATTAACCATTAATTGCAAAAAGCGCGCATCCGGAATAATAATTTCCGGCACTGACATTCGTCCGATAACTCCCTTATGCCCGCAATATTTACATCCGGCTCCGCGCAAATAGGTATTTTCGATACCAAAATCTCCCAAAGCCGTTTTCAAACGTTCAAAAGAAGGGTCTTCCATTCTTTCTTTAACCGAAACGCGGCAATATGGGCAAATTCTCCGGAACAAACGTTGAGAAATCAGTCCTTTCATAATTTCCGGATCGCTGAGCATATACGGCTGCACTCCCATATCACGCAGACGTGTAACAATTGCCGGAGCTGAGTTAGCGTGCAAAGTCGTCCACACGCTATGTCCGGACAAAGCGCCCTTAAACACCAATCCGGCGGCTGAAAGTGAGCGAATCTCACCGACCATCATTACATCAGGATCGGAACGCAAAGCGGCGGACAGCGCCTTATTAAATTCTTCATCTTTTTCTTCTTCCGTTGTCGCGTTAGTCACCGGCATTTGCCGTGCCCCCGGAATCGGATACTCCGGCGGATCCTCCACCGTAATAACATTTATTTCGCCATGATGTTCCTGTATCAGCTTAATCATATTACGTTGCAATGTTGTTGATTTACCGGAACCGGTCGGACCGGCAATAATATTCAACCCCACAGCCGTAGCTCGCAAGCGATAAAACAGCTTAATTTCGCGGTCTCCCAAACCCAGAGAGCGCAAATCGCTGTTTCCGTTAGGGTTATCATCGGCATATAACAATCGCATAACCAAATATTGCGAACCGAAAGCTACAGGATTAAACTGCAAACGAATAGCCAACACATTATGAGGCAGTTTAAATCGCCCGTTTGAGCCGCGAAGCGGTGTTGCTCCTAACTTTTGGGCTCCCTGAAATTCGTTTTGCGCATAGTTGGCATCGGAAATATCCGCTGAAGCAAAAGCCGTACGTACAAAGGCCTCTCCCCAGTCTTTGTTATATTCCAGCACTCGCTCCATCATACCGTTTATGCGGAACAAAACTTGCGTTGAATCGGCAACAACCACATGCACATCGGAAACCTTTTGTGTAGCCGCCCGTCGAATAACATCCAAAAAATCGGCCTGCATCTGATAGTCGTCAATTTCTTCGGCCGAAATATTAATTTGCCCCATACCACGTTCGGCATAAGCATATACAGCGGAAAGAACTTGCGCCGAAACATATTTAGGGGCATGAATTAAAAGCTTGCGCCGTCGAGCTGTTGAAGTAAAGTTAAGAACTTTACCGTCAAAGCGATGCGCTTCATCAACTAAATAAGTACCATCAGAAAAAAGCGCCAACATACGCCGCGATTCCGAATCAATGCTAACATCGCCATCTTCAACCGTTAACAGTTTGTTTTCGTTGGCAAAGAGCTGCTCTAAAATATTTTCCGATTCAGAATCTTTTTCTCTTTCAACATCAGAAGAATCTGTAACAGAAGATGCTGTAACCGTGGTTACAGCCGTATCTTCCTTTTGTTCTTTTACTTCATCTTCTGCCATTTTTATTTTACAAACATCCCGCTTCCTAATGTAGGAAATACGTTATTACTGCTATTGCCACTTTTGCTTGACGAGCTGCTATTGCCGCTTTTGCTTGACGAGCTGCTGCTTCCGCTACCGGAACTGCTACCGGACGACGAAGTACTTTTTGGTGCTGCAGCTGATCCTTTTGATGAAGAAGTGTGACGAGAAGACGAGCTGTCATTATTTTTACGAACCACCGGAGCAGACGAACCCTCTGAAGCATCTACACCTTCAGCTCCCATAACATTACGAATTTCCCCACGAATGCTTTGCTTTTTTGTTTCTTCCGGAGTTTTATCGGAGCCGTTAAAGCTCTTTGTCGGTTCATATTCCAAAACTGAACCTCCGGTATACAGATAGCTCTTCACTCCACGATTATCGAATGCAATATAAGTTTCCGTAATATTGGTAACAACTTCACCGCCTTTAAGCATTGATCCTTTATGAACGATAAATGTTGTACCTTCTCTATTTACGATTTTTGCTACAATATCTTTACCTTTACCGGTAATATCCATAATAGCATATTCCTGCGCCATATCTATAGCATCTCTGCCCGGAGCATCAGAACCTTCCGCAAACGGATTTTCGGCATCAGACTGCGCTTGTCTTAAGCGACTTTCGGCATCAACAACCGACTGCTTTAATTGTTCAATCTGCGAATTAAACGTATCAATCATATTTTGATGGTTTGTCAAAGCAACTTGTGCATTTTCTTTAACCTCTCTTGAACGTTTAAGCAAATCGTCCAATTTTTCCTCAAAATTTTTCACCAAAGTCTTACGTTCTTCACGCAATTCCAATATTTGTGATTGTAATTCGGCATTTTTTTCGATCCATTTTTGATTCATAATCAACATTTGGTTCATATAATCGTTAATAATTTTGCCTTGACGAACTTTTTCAAGTTCCATTTCTTTCTCTCTCAGCAAGCGTTCTGCTTCTAATATTTTAGCTTGTCTTTCTGCCTCCATATCTTTTATTTTCTGCTCTTCGGCAATACGGCGAGCTTCGGCCTCAAGTTTAGCTTGTTCGCGTGCTGCCCGCAAAGCTGCCACCTTATTTCTCAATTCTTCTCTTTTGAGTTGTAAGTTTAAGATGGTATTTTGCTTCTCGATGTTTGACATTTGATTGAACAAATCATTGTCAACTTTCGAAAGAATAGCATTACCGAAGCTTTCAAACGGCGATTTCGGAGCGTCAACCGCATTTTCCTGTGCTTCAATCTCTGCTGTAACCGCTCTTTCTTCAGCCTCTAATTCTTCAATACCCATATCATCTTCTGCCGGGGGTGGAGTAAGAAGATCATCATTAGCGGCAAGATCATCGTCTGCCGGTTGTTGAGCCGGCGAAGTTTCACTATTTGCTGCACTGGTTTCTACAGGGGCGTCGAACACATCATCAGCGGTTTCTTCATCTAAAAAATCCAGCGATTCTGCAGTTTTTTCTGCCGCATTTTCGGTAACCTCTTTAGCCTCGTCAGCTTGTTTAGAAGTCTCATCTGTATCTAAACCGAAAACATCTTCCTCCGGTAGGGTTTGATCTTGAATTGCCTCTGTTGCCGCCTCAGCAATTTGCGCGTTGGCGTCATCACTAAAGCGTCCATAGCCGAACAGCACTACAAACAGACAGGCCACGGCAACGACAATAACTTTTTTGTTCTTAATATTATAACTCATAGATTTCCCCCTTATAATTCCAGTTTCCTGTATTAATATCATAGGTTATAGTTTTAATCGATAACCCTGAAAATTTCATTAACAATTCAATCCAGTTCAACGGATCGTTTGTTGAATTTATTTCAAATCCCAATAATTGATAATTCGTACCGCGCGGTGAGACCCACGTTTTTGGCGTAATTGCAATATTAACGCCCAATGTTTGGTTAATATCATTTATAGCGTTAACCAAATCTCCTTCGTCGTACTCCGGCGGTGAATTGAAAGTGCTGATACCCTCAATCGGCAGTGTCACCATAAAAGTATTACCGTCACGAGAAATCACTCGAGAGCTGAAATTAACACCGGACACGTCCAATGCCTGCTGCATCCAAGTAATACGTCCCAGTTCGCGCCGCCATGAAGTCACCACACCGGCCCCCGGCGTACAGGTAACCCCCTCTAAGTGCCAACCTGGCGTCAATATTTGCACAACCTTCTGCGTTGCCGCGTAACAACTGCGCATAACATCTATTGGATTTTCCATATTCTCCCACGGTTTTGGCTCCGGTGGTAGCTCAACCGGCGCTTCAACTTGCTCAACCGGAGCAATAATCGGAGCTTCCGGTGCCGTAAAGAACATACTCTTCAAACTTGAATAAGCAAACCATAAAATTATAGCAAAACAAACCGCAATAACACCGAGCATAATTGCATCGTTATTAGCGCTGATTTTATCAAGTTTTACCTTTAATCCGCGTTCAATAATAGGTCCCAAAGCATCGCTTTTCGTATCCTCAATCTGCCATTCGGCCGGAGCATAAATAGCGTCCCAATCCGGCACAGCCAACATTGAAATAAACTGATCTTTAGCATCTCTTTCGTTAACAAAAAGCGTATCACCGTCGGATAAAATAACGTCATTTCTGAAGCAGATATACCACCATCCGCCATCAACTTTAAACACGCCTAAAAATGACGTTACACTACCCAATCCGGTAACCAACGCAACTGCTGCCGACGGCCATCCGCGGGAAAAGCCCTGAGAAGAAGCGGCCAAACCGAATTGTGAAGATTTTCCTTTCCGTGCCACATATAAATCGGCACCTTCCAGAATATTTTCGGCAGCTTCTTTTACTTCCGGCAGCGGATTATCTTCATTCAGCAGCGGTTGCCAGAACAGGCTTGCGGCATAAGTTGTACCGCCCTCTGTAAAGGAAGACCTCCACGCCTTTTCTTCTGTCTGATCTTCTTCAGCCACTTGTCTTCTCCTTAAAAATTAGTCTCTCATTCTTGATTCCGGAGTCAATGGTGATTCCAAAACCACCGGCGTCAACATAATTACTAAGATAGAACGATCTCTCTTTGCCTCTTGCTCTCCGCCGAGCAACATGTTTTCCGGTGAACCGATACCTTTTTTATCGGTAGAATCCTCAATTCTGTCATAACCGGCTAAAATCAAAGTTTCACCTGACTTCATAGCCACTTCTTGGGTAAAGCCGCGGGTCTCAATCTTCGGATTTTGAATATACTGTGTTTCCGCATCACTTTCTTTACCATTTTGCGTTGTTGTCAAGTTAACTTGTTGTAATTCCAACAAATCTTTTAATGTTAAATTGAAAAACATCATCATCCGGCCATGATCCAAAATTCGCGGTAACACACTCATGGTAAAGCCGGTTTCGATTTCTTCTGTTTCGACCGAAATATCATAGTTACCGCTATCACCGCCATCATTAGTCTTGGTAATATCCGAAATATAGTTCTGGGTACGAACCACCTGAATCGGTGCCGGTTTATTGTTCATGGTTGTTACCGTACCGCTGGTCACCAAATGCGCATGTCCTTCATGAGACAATGCCGCCACAGCCGCATTCACATCAAAGTGTTTACTGGAAATACCCATTGATAGTTGACCGACTCCGTTATCAAAAGCTCCCTTCGTTGTGCCGGTAATATTTTTAACCGATCCGGCTTGAAAGGCCGCTGTTAAATCTAACCCATAATGGTCATCTTTGGTAATGGTAACCTGTATAACCTTCACACTGATTGCCACCTGCTTTGAAATACGCTGATTTTGCTCATTAACATATTTGGCTACCCGTTTAATATCAGTCGGTGTTGCAGTTAATGTAATGGTACCGTTAGCTTTATCAATTACCAAATTTGAATCTTGCGTAATCATTGAGCCGATAGTGCTTTGAATATTGTTCCACATATCCATTCCGTCAACCGAGCTGCTTTGGTTAATACTGGCTGAGCCGCCTTCGCCGCCCACCGAAACGCTCAAAGCCGGATTAGTCGGTAATGAATACATAACAAAGGTTTTGGTTATATATTTATAGAAATAAATTTCTTTCTTTTCATACTTCCACCAAATACCGAAACGATTAGCTACTTCATCTAGCAAACCGGTCAACGGACCTTTATAATTTACAATCATACGTGTTGAATCAGTCCATTGTTTACCCAAATCTTCCAGTGATGGGCTATTGTTATCGGCATTGGCGATTGCGGTTTCCTGCAATTCCGGAGCATAGCGAACCGACAATGAGGTAATTTTATTAATCATGCTGCCGATTTCATACAATGTAATCGGACGGTTACTGATTAATGTAATACCGTCTTTAGCCTCTAAATACGATGGCACCGGCTCTCCTTCAAACTCAATATTACTGGTATCGCCGAGCCAAATATCATTTTTCACCCGTACCACATCATCAGGAATCGGTTGATCCGGAACCGCGGCTTTTTGCTTTAATTCCAACGTATCTTGTGAACGCTCCTCCAATTCGGCATCCAACTCCGGAGAAATTGAACATGCGGCGGCAACGCCGACAAAGCCAAAGATTGCCAGTTTAAATAAATTAGTCATACGCATTTTCATCCTCCATTGTTTCAATAACCAAAACGCGATTTCCTTTATAGAATGTTGCAACCGGAGCCGGTCTTGCCCGTGCAAAAGCGCGAACCAAAGCCGAAGCCACATCTGCAAAATTACCTCTGAACATTGCACCGGCATTCAAAGTATAGTTACGATTCGTTTTCCAAATCAAGCGCCATCCGGACTCATCACTCCACTGTGTTAACAGCTCTTTTAAGCTCTGGCCTTCTTCAGCCAACCAATCCTTATTCGGATTATCGGCTTCTGCGGCCTGTGCCTGACTGTTGTCACTTGTTGTGCTCATACCGTTAGTATCGTACTGAACATTTCCTCCGGCTAATTCTGCCTCATAATCCAAAACTTCATCATCGATGCTTGGTGGAATGGCGGCCGAAACATTATTACCGGCAGCAGCCTGCGAAATACGATGATCTCGCGGCGAACGTTCGCCATAATCACGGAATTGCGCTGCTGTACGCGTATAATTAACATTTGAATTATCCGAACATTCACTATATCCGTCCACATTTTCCGTGCAAACAGCCGTAAATTCGCGATCACTGGTACAAACACCGTCTTGACATTGCGGTGCTTGCGTATAATACGCGCCATCGGTTTGAGCGCTATTGTAAGGATTACCGCGGTTAAACTGAGCGCAGCTCACTGTGGCAATCATACAAGAAAATAAACTTGTGATTATCAGACTTCTTTTCATTGTTTTTCTTTCCCAATTGTTTCTCATCGTATTTTCCTATAATACATGTTGAAAATTAAATAGCAAGCCCAGAATATCTACCATGGATTATCTCCCAACTTTGCAGCCTTAATCTTTTTTTCTTCTTCTGTGGCTAACCGAACATTCCTAATAATAAATGAATTTGGCTCACGATCCGTAAAAATAATATTAACTTTATTATACTCCACGCCATTATTGGCCAAAATTCTATACAGAAGCTTCAGTCTTTTTTGTTGAAGCTCATATGGTGCCGAACGATCGATGCGAATTTCGATAATAACATCTTCGTTATTTACAACATTATCCGAAAATGCCCGCAACCATTCCAATGTTTGCCCGGAAATTTCCGCCCGATCCGGCTGAAATGACAACTTCAGCTCGGTCGGTAAAATATCGCTTTCTTTATCGGTCCGCAATCCGAGCAGTTTCTGAAAAATCGAACTTTCTTTATTTGTCTGCGGATCCTTCGCCGAACTGCCGTTGGTTTTATTAATAATAACATTCCGCTTTACTGTCGTGCTTTTGTTATTTTTCTCGGCACTTTTTTTCCGCGAATTCTTAAACCACGCCGCAATACTATCAGTCAATGTTGCCGACTCATCTTCCAGCTCTTCATCTTCTTCATCGTCCAAATCATCGTCAATATCAACCGCCTCTTTCTGAGTTGTATTTTTACCGTTTTTGGCGTTGCTTGGCTGAGCACCGGTCTGAGCATTTTCCTCATTAGCGGCATTACTCATGGCTTTTTCGATTTCTTTTTGCTCTTCAATTGTCGGCAAACCATGTTTGCGCCGTAACTCATCTTCCAACTTTCTATTTTCTGCCGAAGAAGAAAACTGCGGAGTTAAATCCTTATTATTCAACTCTTCCGGAATCGGAATAAGAATATTTTTCTGCATTTTGTACGGCACATGATTTTCATTAACCGGTAATTCATCTTCGGTTTTTGCCGTCTGCTGCATACTGTTTTTGGTAATATTCGGATTAGCAACTTCTGCCACTTCCCAAGGATTGTCATATTCGTTTGTTGCCTGAGCCAACTTATCCGTTAACCCTTCGCTATCCTCATTGCCGCGATCATTATTTGCCCCTTCAATACCTAAATTATCTATGGCCACATCTTGCGATGCCAACGCAATCTGATTACTTTCTGTTTCATGTGAAACTTTTGCCGTTGCGCTTCCACTCTTGTAATTATGAACCAACGGAATAACAAATTCCGGTGCCAAAGAAGCATCAACAATTTTTAGCTCTTCATCGGCACTTTCTTCCACATCATTTTTACTGTTCTGGTTTTCGCTATCATCGACTGAACCATTATTTCTGGTACCGATATTTTTCTCATCTTTTGCTTCGTCTAAAGTTGTCTGTGAAGAATAAATTGCTGTTTCATCTTCGGTAATATCTTCCGGAAAATACAAAATTTCGGCCGAACCGTTGGCAACAACTGTTTCCGCATTACCGTCACCGGCAGATTCCGTGCTGTCACTATCTTCTTGCGGTTCTACATCGGCTTTTTGCAATTCCACAAATTTTTCATACAGCGGATCATTTTCCTCCGTTGCGGCGAATAATTCAATGTTATGGACTTCATTTTCTGCCAAAGTCAGCGGCGGCAAATTTTCTTCAGCGGCAAAATTTTTATGCCCCCAAATCACCGCAAAAACGGCTGCCAACGAAAAAATAAAGCTTCCTACAAAGCATTTTAAACCAAAATTAGACATCCTCTAACCCTTTAAAATACCGGCATTTTCCGCCTTTTAAGCGCAAAAAGCCCTAAAACATATTCTGAATATACAACGAATTATGTTAAAATAGAATAAAAACAAAAAAATAACCGTTTTACTTAGTCAACCAATTCCGCAGCAATATTAATAACCGCCACTCGTCCCAAATTATCAACAGCCTTAATTTCATTATTGCCGACTACGGGTTTTACTTCTAAAATTTCACCGGCCGCACTTTGACCGACCAATCGGTTATTCAAATACCAATAAATTCTCTCGGCATCAGCATCAACCGCAGCTTTTAAGGCTATTTTTTCCGCCTCTAATTTATGCGAGCGCAACAAATAACGCATTCCGTCAATCGGTGTTAATATTTGTGGAGCTTTCCCCTGATGAAAAACTTCATTATTTGAGCAATTTTCCTTAAATTGCGGTGGTTTACGCAAATTTATACCAACCTGAGCATATGCCTGCAAAACATCGGTCGGCCAAAAATTATAAGTTTTCATAACTGTATGCGGCGGCCGATGCCGACAAGCGCGCAGTCCGGTTTTTACATCAATTGGAATTTTTCGCGCCACTTGCGAAACTTTAATGCTCGATACATGAGGGATAAAATACGATTTTATCACCTCATCGCAGTCTGAATTAGCTAAATCACCGGTATCACGACAAATATCCACCCGCTCTATATTCAAATGCGGATCCGGCGCCAAAACTGTCGGAATTTTATTGGTTTTAGCTAAATAACGAACAATTTTAAAAAATAACGGAGCTGCCATTTCCCGACCGACTAAAGCATTGTTCGGCGTACCGTCAAAATTACCGACCCACACTGCCACCACAAATGGTCCGACCACTCCGACACTCCAAGCATCTTTAAACCCGTATGACGTACCGGTTTTCCAGGCCACCGGATAATTACCCCGCGGGACCGAAAAACCGGCGGAATACTCATCAACTGCCTGATTTTGCGTCAACATATCCAAAGTTAAAAATGCAGCTTCCGGCATCAACAACGGTTTTATCGTTGATTTTTCACCGGCCACCATCTGCATATTGGTAAAATTGCCTTGATTATAAAGCATAGCATAAAGTTCAACCAAATTCTGCATAGAAACTTCGGCTCCGCCCAACGCCATCGCTAATCCATAAAAATCAACGCTCTTAAGTTTTTTTACGCCGGCTTTTTTTAACAGCTGATAAAACTTATCTTCGCCTACTTTCAACAGCAAATCCACGGCCGGAATATTGCGACTGTAAATCAAAGCCTGTGTTGCATCTACCAATCCGTAAAACGAACGATCAAAATTTTCCGGCGTATATAAACCGTAATTTTTCGGCACATCTTTTAACATTGAACGCGGATGAATAATGCCTTTTTCCAAAGCCAACGCATAGATAAACGGCTTTAATGCTGATCCTGCTGATCGCAAAGCCGTTACTCCGTCAACCTGCCCTTGAATTTCTGCCTCATAAAAATTATTCGAACCGACATAAGCCAACGTTTCCATGCTACGCGCATCAACAACCAAAGCCGCCGCATTATAGATACCTTTTTTTCGTTTTTCCCGCACATATTGCCGCAAAAAATTTTCTATCGTGTGCTGATAATTAATGTCCAGCGTAGTTTTTATCGTACCGGAATTATTTTGCAAAATTCGTCGCACAAAATGCGGTGCCTCATTCGGTAAATACTTTTCCACCGCCAATTTTTGCTCTAAATACTCGTTTTGTTTGTGATTATAGCTGTCTTTCCATATCCGGCTTAGACGTTCTGCGGCAAAAGCGTTATTATTTTTACCTTTATCGGTCAGCAACATTCTTTTTTCCGGATTTTGCGGAATAACCGTCAGAGCCACGATTTGCGGTAAATGCAACTTTTGCACTTCTTGATTAAAATATATTAAAGAAGCGGCCCCGATACCTTCAATATTACCGCCGTAAGGTGCCAAATTAAAATAAGCCTCTAAAATTTTTTCTTTAGAATAAAACATTTCAATTTGCATTGCCCGAATTATTTGCATCATTTTGCCGCTAATTGTTGATGAATCAATATGATAAATAATTCTTGCCACTTGCATACTGATTGTCGAAGCCCCGCGTTTTCGACCGCCGGCAAGCATTTGTCCGACAGCTTTAACAACGCTTAAAGGATTAACTCCGAAATGATAATAAAACCCCCGATCTTCATAAAGCAATAAGGCCTGCTTGGCCTCTTGCGGTATTTGCTCAATCGGAACAAACAAACGATATTTATCATCTAAAGACAGCGACAATTTTAAAAGTTTACCGTTGCGGTCATAAACAGCACTTGAAAAGCTGTACGTTTCATAAAGCTGCGGCACCGGCACTGCCAGATACAAGCAACAACCCAACAAAACAGCTCCTGTCGCAAAATATAAAATTTTCCGCCAGTTATATTTTTTTTGCTTATTTCCTGCCCTATTCGCCAATTGATAGTTCGCTCATATCCGAATTTGCTCTAACCAAAGGTTGATACAAAGCCGCCGCATAAACCGCCGGAACCACAAACGAACCGTCGGCAATAACTTTAACTTTATAGCTTATTGTTGCGCTCTGATTGGTTGCAGCAACATAAGCGATAACCCGATCTTCTCTTACTTCAGCGCTATCAACCGTCCAATTTTGTTGCAATGAATTTTCCACAACTTCAAAGGAACCGGCCAACAAGTCAACGATTGCCACATCATTAATTGCCTCTTGCTGCAAACTGCGATAATTGATAACAACCGTCAATTCATCACCGGTTTTTGCGGTATTTACCGGTTCACCGTTTTTATCATAAATTGTTTTTTCAACCTCCATACCCTCAGCCTTCGCCCGAATATGCTCGTCTTTAGCAAAACCGAGCTGACTTACCGTATAATAGAACGGCTTATTTGAGCTAACCGTCACAGATTTACTTTGTGGCGTAAAATCAACTCTCGGAAACGGCTTTTGTTGTTCGGCTTTTTGACCGTTAAACAAAATTTCCTGCTTATTATTGTTTGCATCTAAGGCATTCAGCGCCAAAGTAGCCCAAGCGGCCGAAGCCGTTGTCCAATTTCCGTTAGCCAGCTGTTGTAACAAAAATTGTACCTGATTAGCTTTAATTTCGGCAAAAATTTCCGGAAAATGCTCCGCGATTAAATAGCTGTTAAGAGCGTTATCGGCAACATTTTCGCCGTTTTTGTACATATCTGCCAAACTTTCGGCTTTTTTATTGTCCTGCAATAACTTATAACTTGCGGCCATTAGCGAAGCACTAAGACTTTCCTGCCAATTTTTAGCATATTTTTCTTTGTAAAATTCCTCCAAATTAAGCAGATAATTTGTTGTTATTGTGCCATTTAGAGTTAAAACATATGTTGCATAAGCCGGCACAAAATCATTTATGTTATCCGGATGCCGCGCTGCCTGATTACGGCAGTAATCCAGTGCTTTTTGCAGCATTCCCTGCGGCACATTAAAGTTATGTTCTGCCGCTTTGAGCAAAAAGTGTGTAGCATAGACCGAAGCATACGGATCGGCCTCCATACCGGCAACATTCCAAGCACTAAATCCTCCGTCCATTGTTTGCCGCTCTTGCAATTTCACCATTGCATCATCGAACAAGGCATAGACATCAACACTTTCAACAAGTTCCGGATATTTGAAGAATACTTCGATTGCCGCAAATACCTTACTTACGGTCTGTTCGGTGCAAAAATGCGGAAACTTATCTAAATATTGCAACAACCCGCCGGCCAAAACCATTGGCGAAGGTGATGCGGCAATTTGCTGAAGACGATATTCATCATACAAATTTTCAATTTTTTTACCTTTCAGCACAAATTCGGCTCTTTCGTGTCCGAGTATAAAATTGCTGCCGTATGGTGCGGCCGGCCGCACACTTAAAGTACCGACCACCTGCGATTTTTTCGTGCTATCCTTTAAGCTGCGTGCCACAAATACTATTTCTTGATTTCCCAACTTCGGCAAAGCTTTCAGCTTATATTTAGCAGTCCCTTCCGCCTTTTCATTAAGGGACAAAACTTGTTTTTTATCACTGAGTAATTGCAATCCGTCGGTTGTATTAACTTCAATTTCAACCGGATAGTCATCACCGGAATTTTCCACCATATTTCCGACATTAACAGCCATCACGAATTCATCACCCGGAGCCACATTCAACGGACCGGACGGAATCAGGGCAAAATCGCCATGAGCCGTTACGGCTTTTTCATTGTGCCCCAAACGCTCAGCTGATACAGCCACGGCCATAACTTTTATTTCCCCGTTAAAATTATCCGGCACAGCGTAGCGATATTCCCGTTGCGAGCTATCAGCATCAATAATCCCGCTCCAGAAAGCCACCGGCTTATCATTTTTGCGGGCAAACGGATTAAGGTTCTGATTCAGAGCCAGAGCATCATAACTGTCATCACCGCCGCTAGCCGATAAATTACGCAATAAACGCAGATCCGGCATAATCAAATCCATAATTTGCGCCGTAATAACCCGTAACGCTTTTTTCGGCAAAAATACGGCCAACGGATCCGGATATTTATAACGAGCTACCTGCAAAATTCCCTGATTAACGCCGTAAATAACTATTTTAGCCTCTTCCGGCGTTTTATATTTTATCACCAAATCCGTACCGGATTTAACCTTTTGTGGCACCTCAAGTTCAATATCAAGTTGCCGTTTGCTTTTGCTGATATTAAACGGTACTGCGGCATAACTCATCGGTGCCATAAAAATCTCCGGAGACTGTATGTCGCGGAAAAACGCCACATTCACATAAGCATTTCCTTCAACATTTTCCGGCAGTTGAATTTTTTGAATAGTCGTCAGCTGATCTGTCTTAAACCACTTATAGGCATACACGCTGTCTCTTTCAATTGTTATCAGGCCATACCCTGCGTACGGTGCACTGATCTGCATTTCAATTTCGCTACCGGCTACATAGGTATCATGATTAAGTTTTAAGTTCATATTGGCATTTTTATCTAATAAACCGACATTATTTGAGTTTCCGGCCACTGACCATTCAACTTTTGCCACCAATGTTCCGTTTTTATCTTCAATTCGCCAAACAAAATCACCGGCCTCATCGGTTGGCACAAATTCGGTTGTATGCTGAGCGGAAATTTGCCAATTTTGCTGAGAAATTTCACTTTCTTTCGGCATCATTTTATATTCATACGTTCCGTTCGGCATTAGCACTAAATTTGACACCATTTCACGGCGCATTAAACGCAAAACCAAATCATTTTTATTGATTGCCGTCAATTTATTATCCAAAGCCACAAAATCGATACTGCGTTTTGCTCCTTTTGCGACATAGCCTAAATCCCCGTCGGCCTTCCAACCGACTAAGAACGAATTTTCATAAATCAACGCGCCGACCGAAGTTTTAACGCCGCGGCCGCCTTCTTTTTCCAAACCCTCGATAAACAACCTCAGCTCATACGGTCCATGCTCAAACTGTGCTACATCTACATCAACCAAAGCTTTGCCTTTTTCGTCGGTTTTCTGAAGCGGCAATTCGCCGTTAAAGCTTTTTCTAACATCTCCGTCTTTCAGTTGCGGAGAAAGAAACACATAACCGCTATATTCCTTAAAGCGGAACAATGTCGGAGTTAAAACATACGATGCCTTTATTTCGTGATCAACTGCCGGCGTGCCGTAAAGATTTTGCAACAAAACCTCAGCCTTCACACTTTTGGCATCGCTCCAACCCCGCTCGGCAACATCTTGCCACTGCGCTTTAATTCGCAAATTATCCGGCAAAAATTCATCGACTTTGAACGGTGCTTCCGTAATGTAAAAACGCTCATTATTGGCATTTTTCACATACATATTGACACGATAAATACCGGTAACGGCGCCCTCCGGTACTTTATACTCATAGCTCATAAATCCGTAATTTGCCGTTTTCAGCTCATAGTTAGCAACAATATCGCCGTTCGGATTATTTATTTCCAAGACCAACGGTAATTGCTGCGGAACAGCCAAATCATTTTGCCGCACGATAATACCGAAATAAGCGGTTTCCCCCGGACGATAAATTCCGCGGTCACTGAAAATTTCTCCTTTCAGTTCAAAATCTCCCTGTTTCATATCATACTCGCCGCCGACCTCAAAACGAGATAAATTCAAACGTCTGTCATATTTGTTAATCGGTAAAAACGACAAATCGTTTCCTTTGCTCACCTTATAAACAACCGCTTCTTTATCATTTTCAAAATTGGCAAAATCAGCTATAACCGCCAAACCTTGCTCATTGGTTACACTGCTCAAAATCGGCAAGCCGTTCTTTCCTAAAACTTCCACTTTGGCTCCGGCAACCGGTTTTCCTTGCGCCACATCTGCCACAAAAACATTGTGAGTTCCGTTAACATCATCTTTAACCACAATACCCAAATCGGTCATTATAACCAAGCGCACATCTTCACGGCTAAAGGTATCATATTCTGATTTACCGCGTGCTTTTATTAAAAATACTCCTTTTTTATCGGCCAAATATTCGTTTAAATCCAATGAAGAATAATTGGCGGCCTCCGGATGTGTGGTATTAATATTAAGTTTCTTAGTAAAGATTTCAGCCATATTATTTTCATCAAAATTATAATTAATAAAATACGGAGAAGCAAAATCACCATTGGTCTGGGTTGCCAGATGGTTCAAATTATCCTCATTTATCCGCGCCACGGTTATGTTTATTTCATTAACTCCGCGTGACACAAAACCGATTTCATGTTTGTTACTTAATGGTAATATTGCTCCGGAGGACATAATATTAACTTCCTGCGGATACGGCGAGAACCAAACTGTTGTTACCAAATTATTGGCCAAAACATACCCCTCAGCTGACCGCAACCCTTTATCGACTTTTGCCACCAAACACCCCGCCGGTTTATTCACATCATATTTAAACATATGTGTTGCCGACTTTTCTTCACGGTCAAACGGCATAATCTCCAATTTTTTCAAGGCAGATATTTTTTCAGGTTGATTATGAGCTGTTGCCAGTAACTGGCGCGCTTGTGAGCAATCCTGCTCCAAATAATACAAATGGAATTTACTTACTAAATCCTTAGCAAACACCGCTGTTGAAAAATCCACAACCGCTATTTGTTCCGCATCGTCATTATGCGCCTTATTGTGAACAATGGTTGATTTTACGGATTTTATTTGAAAAAATGCCGAACTGCTGGGAATTTTTACTTCAGCGACAATCTTTTCTTTTAAGGCTTTTTTATTATAAACATTTTCTGCGCCGTCCACCGTAATTTTAGCAAAATCTTCCGCCACCCCAAGTTTTATCGGTGCGGAAACAACGTGTAAAACTGTATTGTTTTCATCTAAGTTATATGTAAAATCATAACTTTCGCCGCCAACTGTCGTTATTTTGACTTTATCTTTAATATCTTGAGTGTATAAAGGATAATTAAACTCAAAAGAAGCTGTAACAGCCTTACCGCCGCTTTGCGGATTTTCATAAAATTCGCTACGCAAAACTTTTCCGCTGAATGCCGGTGCCGCAAAAGAAAACTTCACATCTTTCACTTTGCTGTGCGGACTGAATACTTCCGGCTTCAATTCCACTTTATATGTTGTATCCGGCACTAAACTTACTTCCGGCAAAAACTGCAAACAGCTGTCGCTTGTCCACTGCCAATTTCCCTTAACCGCCGGATACATAATAACACCTTGATTTACGTTGCGGTTAATTTTTGCCACATTTGCCACCGAACTGTTGTAGCACACATAAACCGGTTGTGGTTCAAGTGACGGTTGTGGCACATCAATCCGCGATACTTCCGCCGCCGGATTTTTATCGCTTTTCAATTGATAATTCTGCTCTTTATAGTGCCAAACACCCCATCCGACACAGCACAGTAATAAAGCTGATAAAAGCGTCACACCGATTTTTTTTGCCCAAACACTTGTTTTCATAACATCACCCATATTAAAATTCTTTTTTTATAAAATATTTTAAATAAGCCGAATTGTGAAGCCCGTTTTATGTTTTATTAACTACATAAAATAATCATTGACATAAAAATTTTTAACTGTTACCTTTTTTTCCGAAATACAACAAAAAAGGAGAAGCAATATGAAAAATATTTCTAAAATTTTACTTGTTCTTTTAACTTCAACATTCATGAATAATGCCCAAGCGGCTTTTGAAGGTCCTAACGCACCTTCAGTAGAAACAACCACCGTGCAAAAAGCTTTATCAATGAGCGATGAAACGCCTGTTGTCTTAACCGGAAAAATCATTAATAACTTAGGTGACGAAAAATACACCTTCAAAGATGCCACCGGAGAAATTATTGTTGAAATTGATGACGAAGATTGGCGTGGCTTGAATGTTACACCGGAAAACACTGTTGAAATCCGCGGTGAAATTGATAAAGATTTTTATGAAAAAGCAAAAATTGACGTCGATATGATTACAATCAAATAAACAAATTTAATTGTAAACTTGTTTTTATAAATAAAATGTCCTCTTTATGAGGACATTTTATTTATTTTATAACTCCACAGGCAATTCGCGCACCGCCGCCACCCAAAGGCTTCGGTTCATCACTATAATTATCTCCGCCGGCATGAATAATTACTGATCGCGCATGAATATCGGCAACTTTCAGCCGATTATCCGGCAGATAAAACTCTTGTTTTGCCGTACCGTCGGCTTCAACCACCAACGCCGGTAAATCGCCGCGATGGCCGTGTCCGTGTGGTCCTAAATGCTTGCCGCTGTGCTCCGGATCAAAATGGCCGCCGGCAGCCTGTGCTGGTTGCATCTTGCCGTTTTTATCTGCTGCCGCCGCGCACGACGGATTTTCATGAATATGAAAACCATGCTCTCCGGCCGGCAATCCGTATAAATCAGTATTTATCCGTAAACCTTGCGCCGTATCGGCAAAAGTTATAGTTCCGATTTTCTGCTTATTTTCGTCGGTTGCATACATTTCAACCGTCACTTTGTCGAATTTAGGCTGACATCCTGCTAACATCACCATAATAAAAAACAATCCCCTTTTCATATTAATCTCCGCAATTGATATAGGGATTGTTTTTCATTTATCTATCTGTATGTAAGGATATATTCTACTAGCGAGTATTTTCGGCCAGTTTTTGAAATATCGGAAATTTTTGCTCCTGATATTCCTCAACTGAAGAATATCCGGTCACATCTTTTATAATACCTTCCATTTTTTGCCGATCTGCCAGCAATTTTTCTTTAAAATCACCGGCGCTGATTTTATTCGGAGTGTCAAGATTGATATTTTCGTTGCACACCGATATTGTATATTCGCCATTTTCATCATGATGTGTATATATTTCTTCGTTTTCCGAAATATAACCTTGAAAAGATTCGTCCTGCCCTTGATATGAAACTTTTACTCCGCTGTTTTCAGCCGAAACTTCATAAACACCGGCGGGCTTTCCGTCCTGAGAATCCGCATACTTTTGCACTGAATGCTTTTTCAACCGACCTTTGCCGTCATATTTAACCCGTTCAATCGTAGAACTCACTTTTTCTCTCCTTCTACACGACTAAGTTTATACTACCTGCCTC
>CADBPX010000021.1 GCA_902796625.1 uncultured Pseudomonadota bacterium | reverse complement strand
TTTTTATAAAGTCGGGTAAATTTGGCCGTTATTAATTTGCAAAAACTGAGCCGAATCTTGCAACACGTGGAAGTTCTTCGCATCAGTTGAAGTAATGAAAGCTTGCAGATGCAAATCTTGAATTTTATGTAGCAAAGCATCGCGTTTCAAGTCATCCAAGTGAGCTGTTACTTCATCAAGAAGTAAAATCGGCGCAAAACCTTTATCTAAAATTTGGCACTTGGTTTGTGCTAATATAATGCTTATCAACAACGCTTTTTGTTCGCCGGTTGAGCACAATTCCGCCGGCATATTTTTCTTTTGAAAATAAACCTTGAAATCAGTGCGGTTAACACCGTCGACGGATTCGCTGTATATCACCCGTTGGCGCTGCTTGGCTAATAGGTCGGTATAATAATCTTCTGTTTTAAGAGCTGAATTCGTATCCAACATTTTTTCAATTTCTCCATCAAGTTCAAGACGAACATTGGGAAAAACATCATCCGGTTCATGTGCTATAAACGTATTCAGGCGAGCAATCTGTTCCCGGCGGGCCGCTGCGATGGCCACACCAAGTGCCGCCATATCACGCTCTATGGATTTAAGCCAGTGCGGGTCAGGTTTGCCGGATTTTAAAATTTGAAACCACTGCCGATATAAATGCTCAAAATTCGCCGTACGCTTGGCATGTTCCAGATCAAATGCGTAAACCAACCGATCAAGAAAACTGCGGCGCGGTTGAGGGCCTCCCTGAAACAGGCGATCCATTTGCGGTGTTATCCATATTGCCGATAAATATTTTCCCAGCTCGCTTTGTTGAGATATTTTTTGACCGTCGATTTTAACGATTCGCCGTTCAAAGGAATGAATTTCATCGGCGGATTCGCTGCTGCCTTTTTGCACTGCTGTACCGATAGTATGCAACTCTCCGGCTTTTTTAATTTCTGCCGCTACGCTCCAAGAATCGGCTGCCAATAAATTAATATCATCAATTTGGTGGATTCGTTTTATTTCACTGAGTTTGGCACTGCGCAAACCTCGTCCCGGCGTTAAAAATGACAGAGCCTCCAAAATATTAGTCTTTCCCGAACCGTTTTCACCGGTTATTATTATCGGGGCTATCCTGGTTTCCAGCCGTAGGTTTTTATAATTTCTAAAATCAGTTAAAGTCAGGCATGTAACACCTGACTCTAATCTGATTATTTCCTGCAATTTTTGCTGTAATAAACTCACGTTAGACTCGCATCGGCATCAGCACATAAATGGCGCTGGAATCAGATGTGTCATGAATAACTGACGGCGACGCCGCATCACTAAAGCTGAATTGCGCGGTTTCACCTTTAATTTCAGACAGTATATCCAATAAATAACGGAAATTATAACCAACTTCCAATGACTCGTTATCGTATACCGCTTCAACTTCTTCAATAGCGCTTCCCAAGTCCGGACTTGAGGTGGTAATAATAACGTGATTTTTATTAGCAATAACTTTGATTGCGCGGGTTCGTTCCGCTACCACGGAAACACGATCAACCGCCGTCGCCAAAGCTTTAACATTCAGCTCCAAAATTTTATCATTATCGGTTGGAATAACGCGCTCATAATCCGGATAAGTTCCGTCAATCAGCTTCGATGCCAAGGTAATATCTTCCATAGTGAAACGAACTTTGCTGTCGGATAAAGCAATTTTAATCGATTCGCTTGCAGTATCATCTAACAGTTTACGGATTTCGGCTACGGTTTTGCGCGGTAAAATAACACCCTCCATATTCTCGGCACCCTGCGGTAACGGCGATTCTACGCAAGCTAAGCGATGGCCGTCAGTTGCCACAATGCGTAAAACCTTGGTTTCACCTTCATTTTTCGGGTGAATATATAAACCGTTTAAATAGTATCTGGTTTCTTCGGTTGATGCGGCAAACTGTGTTCTATCAATAACATCTTTTAATTCTTCACGCTTCATTTCAAAATTTGTCGGCAGTGCATCATCGGAGATAACCGGAAAATCTTCCACCCCAATGGTTGATAATGAGAATTTAGAGCGTCCGGAAGCGATAGATAACTGATCCTTTTCATCTGGATAAGTAAGTTCTATATCAGAACCGTCAGCCAACTTTCTTACAATATCATACAGCATGTGAGCCGGAGCGGTGATAGCGCCGTTTTCCATAATTTTGGCATCAACAATTTCGGTAATTTCAGTATCCATATCCGTAGCTTTGAAGCTGATACCGTCTTTTCCGGCCTCAATCCGAACATTTGACAATACCGGAACGGTATTTCTTTTCTCAACAATATTTTGAGCATGGCCCAAAGTTTTAAGTAAAACTGCTTTTTCTATTGTAAATTTCATCTTTATCCACCGATTCTTATTTATTTTACATCGTTAACATAGCAAAAACACTATTCCGACAGAAGATAAAAGCGTAAGTAGTCAACAGCTTTTTTAGTTGTCCAAGCTCCGTCTTAAACTTTCAACGCTCTCTGCCAATGATGCATCTTCGACAATAAGTTCTTCAACTTTGCGCACTGCATGCATAACCGTTGTATGATCACGATCAAACTTGCGGCCGATTTCCGGCAACGACCGAGAAGTCAGCTGTTTTGCTAAATACATTGCTATCTGGCGCGGACGTGCTACATTGCGTGCCCGACGGGACGATTGCATTTCTTTGACGGAAATATTGAAATATTCCGACACCTTCTTTTGAATTTCATCAATCGTTGTTTTGCGGTCTATTGAACGCAACATATCTTTAAGAACATCCTGCGTCATATCCAAGGTAATTTCATGACTGGATAACAGTTGCGAATGGGCGGCGATTCGTTTTAACGAACCCTCCAGTTCACGAATGTTGGAGGAAATTTTTTGCGCCAGAAACTCGGCAACGTTTTGCGGCAAATCAATACCCATTTGCATTGCTTTACGTTGCAAAATGCCCAGACGTAAATCAAAATCAGTCGGCATAATATCAGCGACCAATCCGCTGTTTAGTCTTGATTTCAAACGCGATTCCATGCCGTCAAGCTCATTCGGTGATTTGTCGGCAGAAAGAATAATTTGCCGGCCGCCTTCCATCAATGAATTGAAGGTATAGAAAAATTCATCTTGAGTTTTTTCTTTGTTGGCTAAAAACTGTACGTCATCAATCATTAAAACATCAACCGAGCGGAATTGTTCCTTAAATGCTGCCGTATCTTTATATCTTAATGCATTGACAAATTTATATAAAAATTGCTCGGCGGAAATATATACGACATGGCGTGACGGATCATTCTTTTGAATGTATTGAGCAATGGCGTGTAAAAGATGGGTTTTGCCTAATCCGACACCGGAATATAAAAACAGCGGATTAAACGAAACATTGCGTGACTCGGCAACTTTATGCGCTGCAGCATAAGCAAACTCATTGGTTTTTCCGACAACAAAATTTTCAAAAGTATACGCCGGGTTTAATTTTGACTGCAAATATTCATCATGCTCATAATAAGAATTGGCCGCCGGACTAAAGCCGTAAAATGATTGCGGAGTCGGAGTCGATTTTATTTTTTTAAGCAAAGAAGTATCATTTAAAGAAGAAGCGCGATCTTTGGTTGTCATCATATTTTGGACAACAATTTGAATTTTTTTAATTTCCGGATTTTTATGTTCCCAAATTTTATGGATTCGTTCCGAATAATGTGCAAGAACCCAGTTTTTCATAAACGCGGTCGGCGCACTGATTTGCATAATGCCCTTATCAAAAGAGCTTACGCTTAACGGTTTAAGCCAACTGTCAAATGCGGTCTCACCAAATTCCATTTTTAATTGGCTGCAGATTTCCTGCCATTGATCGTTAATTGATGCATTATTATCATATTCTATATTATATACTGCTTCTTCGGCCATTTTTTTATCCTATTCAATCAACAATTAATACTTAATACACGGATATCTTTTTAACTTAAAAAACTTTATTTGCAACAATGCTTTAGTTCAGTACCCCCTGCAACAGTGCTTTTCTCTCTGCAACAATGCTTTAGTTCGGTATTCCCTTAGCACAATGCTTTAGTTTTGTCTTTTCTAAGTATTATTCCTCAAAACAACCCGTTTGTTTTTCAGAACAAAGACATTCCGCTCAACTACAACGTTTTTCTGTTTAAAACGCGGAGGTTGATTTAAAACGTAAATAAATTGTTAACAGGAAAAAATATACAAATCAATAGAACTTTTATAGAACAATGCAATTAATTTTCTTGACAGCATTTTTTTTATTTTTACGGCGATTCTTCGGGCGATTCGCTTATAAAAAACAAAAAAATGCAAACTAAGACCTTGCGGTATTAATTCGCATTTCTTTATTGTAATAAACAAAAAATTAAAGAGCTTTAATCTTTTGTGCTAAACGAGAAACAGTGCGAGAAGCTGTGTTCTTTTTGAATACACCTTTCTGTGCTGCACGCATCATTTCGCTTTCTGCAACTTTGAATGCAGCTAATGCAGCTTCTTTATCTTTAGCAGAAATAAGTGCATCAACCTTTTTAACAAAGGTTCTTACGCGACTTCTACGCGCGCCGTTAATCAGGCTGCGCTTTTTGTTTCTGACGATTCTCGTTTTTGCCGATTTATGATTGGCCATAATTTTCTTTCCTATTAAATTGTTAATACAAAATTTATTCTGGTAAACGTTATAACCACGTCAGGGCTTATAAGTCAACTAAATTTTTTGTTTTTTTTAATTTTTTTACGGTTTGGTCTTAACCGTGATTCGCACCAAAAGCGGAGAAATTCCCTCTCGGATAATTTCTAAAGTTTCACCTTCGCGGTAGAAAAGCAGGTCATTACCGCGGTTACCCTGATATATCCAACCCAGTTGCGGCAACGCCGATTTATAAAATTCACCGACGCGCTTAAATGAAAATTTGCGAGTGGTTAAATATGCTTCCAATAGACGAGTCTCTTCATTGCCAAACGAAAAATCATCTTGAGTAATTTGCTGCATTCCTTCCATCAACGGAACATCATCCATTCCCTCAATGAAGTTTTCGGCCCGAACAACACCGCTATAACCGAAAATCATAAAAGTTAAGAAGATCGCTAAATATCGCTTCATTATATTCTCCTATTTTTGCAAGGTGGCGCAATAAAAAGTTGAACGCCCGCCTAAAACCGTTTTTTGGATGCCGCCGGTCTTTTTTATATCGCAACAACATTGAGGACAGCGTAAACCAGTTTTGTTATAAACACAATGACTTTCTTGAAAATAACCAATGCTGTTGTCCGGATGCTTATAATCGTGAATGGTTGATCCGCCGGCTTTTATGGCAGCTTCCAGTACTTGACGGGTATATTTTATGATTTTTTCCGCTTCTGCGGCACTGACGGATTCGGCTGATCGATTCGGATTAATGCCGGCATGGTATAAAATTTCCGAAGCATAAATATTGCCGATGCCGTTAATAATGCTCTGATCAAGCAAAGCAATTTTTACGGCCGTTTTTTTGTGGGAAAATTTTTGTAATAAATACGCTTTATTCAGATTTTTATCCCACGGATCCAAGCCTAACATTGCAAAGAGCGGGTGTTGTTTCAGCTTGTCGGTATCACATATGGTAACCAATCCGAAACGGCGCGGATCATTATAGATTAAAACTCCTTTATCGGTTTTAATTATTACATGGTCATGCTTATCGCGAGTCGCCGGTATAGCGGATTCGATTTTGATTTTTCCGCTCATGCCGAAATGCCAAATAACGGTTTTATGATTGCTGAGATGCATCATCATATATTTAGCAAACCGTGAAAACGATTCGATTCGGCAATTTTGAATCTGGTCGGCAAAATCCGCATCCAACGGTATACGAAATTTACGCTGATATACCAAAGTCTGTTCAATAACGGCTCCGGTCAAAGCATCGGCAACCGCATTTTTTATGGTTTCTACTTCGGGTAATTCCGGCATGAGTCCTCCTTTGCTTTGATAATAAACAATTGCTAATTGATTGCAAATTTCTTGATATTATTTATAAACAGAATTAAAATATCGTAATTTTGAAAAGGTAAAAATGATTAAACGAACGAAAAAATATTATGCTCCGCAAAACGAAAATGTTGAGCATAAATGTGATCATCCGGGGTGCGATGCCAAAGGTGAGTATCGCGCGCCTAAGGATCGTCGTTTAAAAGAATATTACTGGTTTTGCCTGAAACATGTGCAGGAATATAATGCCAAATGGAATTACTATGACGGCAAAAACGCCGATCAAGACGCTGAAGAAACGTTGCATAAAATGCACTTCGGTCGAGGATTCAAATCCAAAGTGCACTATCAATTCGGTTACGATTTGTGGGATGAGGCTGAGTTTTTTGATGACGGTTATTCGCGCAAACAGGAACACAGTGCGGAATATTCACGCGACGGCATTTATTTTACGACCGAAGAACGTCGCTATATTCATTTGCTGGAGCTTAATGTGCGGGATATAACTCCCGATATTTTGAAAAAGCAATATAAAAAACTGGCAAAAAAATATCATCCGGACTTAAATCAGGAAGACGAAACCGCTGAGGAAAAGTTTAAGCAAATTTCCACCGCCTATCATGCGCTGAAAGAAAAGTTTGAACGGATTCTTTTTTATGATTTTTAGCGGCCTTCAGTTTGGAAAACTTTAATATTCTGTTTACACGCGATATTGTAGCATTTTTGTATTTAGGGCAATTATAAATCGCTGATTTAACCGATGTATTACTTATGAATAAATTTTTCGGCTAACTGCAGTAATTCATCGCGATTTAACGTAAAATCACTGTCTATCCACGCTTGTTCCAACTGAGATAGATACACTCCAATTTGCGCTTTATCTTCAACCATATTCAATAAATCACGTCCGCGGAGAGGGAATATCGGAATTACCATGTTATCAATTTCGTGCAAAATGTCCGCGATTATACTGAGGTCAACATCATTAATAGCGGCATTAATGAGAATTTTATCAATCGCAAATTGTTTGCCATAGCGATAAACAATTTGTTTGCGTGCCGGTGGCGAGGCCAAATTTTCGGCACCTAGGTTGATTCTGGCCCAGCGAACAAAAGTTTCTTTTTGTTTTTTGGTAAATCGCAAAGTTGCCGCAATATCTTCGGCTTGTACTGAATTCGGCTGATACATAACAAATAATCGCCGCAAAAAATTTCCTTCATAATTGGCATCGGAAACAATTTTGGTCAACCGCTCCAGAGCATCTAAATGCGGAGACGGCGGTAAAAAATAACCTAAAATATCATTTTCAAAAATAATTTTAAGTGTCGGAGCAACATTAGGGGTTACCAACAACTTAAACAGTTCGTCGCGTACGCGTTCAATGGCGATTTTACGCAGCCCTTTTTTATGTTTAACACAGGCTTTCAGAGCTTCTTTATTAATCGGTTGTTTGCCGAAAAGCGAATAAAAACGGAAAAAACGCATAATACGTAAATAATCTTCTTGGATTCGTTCTTCCGGATTACCGATAAATCGTACTATACCCTTTTCCAAGTCCTCAATGCCGTTATAATAGTCAAAAACATTGCCTTGCAAATCAGCATATACGGCGTTGATGGTCAAATCGCGTTGTGAGGCATCGGTGCTCCAATCATCGGTGTATCCGGCCAACCATAAATTATTGCTTTGGTTCTTATTTTTATGTTTGAGTGATGCCACTTCCATAATTTGATTATCGATCACAACGCCGATGGTGTCGGTTTTTAAACCGATGGGAACGGTTTTTAAATGAAAATCTTCACAGGCTTCCACCAATTCATCGGGAGACAAATCGGTGGCCAAATCCAAATCAAAACCACTTAAGCCGGCTAAAGTATCGCGCACGGCACCGCCGACAAAACGCAGACTTCCGCCGTGTTCTTCCACTGCTACAAACAATTTTACAATGTTTTTGGATTTGATAATTTTCGTCATATCCAGATATTCGGGACGTAACATATCGTAAAAAACCTCACTATTTTTTATAAAATGTTAATGTTTTATATACACATTTTTAATATAATCCAAGTGAAATTTAACAAAAAGGGTATGTAAATGTTTAAATATGTAAGTCTTATTTGCGGATTGCTCATTGCCACTATGGCACAAGCCGCTGCTGAGCAACCGAAAGTTTTAGGTGAATATGGTGATTGGGTTGCTTGGACCTATAGTGATCGCGGCAACTTAATTTGTTATATGTCATCGACTCCGAAAAAAGATGAGGGAAAATATACCAAACGCGGTGATATTTATGCTATTGTTACACACCGTCCGGCCGAAAAATCTTTTGATGAAGTAAGTTTTGTCGCCGGATATCAATATAAATCTAATGCGGCAATGACCGTTAAAATCGGTAACCAAACCTTTAAGAATACCTTTACGGAAGGTGATAAAGCCTGGATGGTTAATTCTACCGAAGATCGCAATTTGATTGCAGCAATGAAACGCGGCAGTCGGATGATTGTTGACGGATTCTCCAGCCGTGGCACGGCAACCAAAGATACCTATTCACTTAAAGGTTTCTCATCAGCATATCAGGCTATTTCCGCAAAATGCAATAAAAGATAAGTAATTATGGGCGCAAAAACAGAGCTTATCGGCTTATCAAAGGAGGAATTGCAAAAGGCTTTATCCGATCTCGGAGAAAAGCCTTTCCGCGCTAAACAGCTTTGGCAGTGGCTCTATTATTTCGGTGAAACCGATTTTGATAAAATGACGAATTTATCAAAAGATTTGCGTCATAAATTACAAGAAAATTTTACGGTTTCCCGACCGAAAATTGTTGCCGAACAGCTCTCAAGCGATAAGACGCGTAAGTGGTTGTTGGAGTTTGCCGACGGTCAGCGGGTCGAAATGGTTTATATTCCGGAAGCCGATCGCGGTGCAGTCTGTATTTCAACCCAAGTGGGGTGTGCAGTCGGCTGTCGATTTTGTCATACCGGCAGTCAAAAGTTAACCCGCAATCTCAGCGCCGGAGAAATTGTCAGCCAGTTTATGGTGGCACGCGATACATACGGCGAGTGGCCAAGCCCGACCAACGAAGTGCGCTATTTATCCAATATTGTCGTTATGGGCATGGGAGAACCATTGCATAATTTAGAAAATACGGTAAAGGCACTTAATATTTTGTCCGACGGCGATGGTATTGCAATTTCGCGACGCCGCATTACCATGTCAACATCGGGTATTGCTCCGCGCATTGTTGAAGCTTTGCAAAAAACCGGAGTGAGATTGGCAATATCTTTGCATGCTCCGAATAATGAATTGCGTTCGCAAATAATGCCGATAAATCAACGTTATCCGTTGGAAAAAGTTTTACAGGCTTGCCAAGATTATCAGGCCGGCGACGGCAGCCGCTATATTACTTTTGAATATTTAATGCTCGATCGCTTAAATGATTCGCCGGAATGTGCGCAAGAACTGATTGGTTTAATGAAAAAATATCATTTACGTGCTACCTTTAATCTTATTCCGTTTAACCCGTGGCCGGGGTGCGCTTTTCGTCCCAGTCCGAATAATCGTGTCAGAGAATTTGCTAAAATTTTGGAAAATGCCGGATTTGCCGCACCGATTCGCGTGGCGCGCGGGCAAGATATTTTAGCCGCTTGCGGCCAGCTGAAATCGCAAAAAAATAGCGAAAATTAATTTCTTTTCCAAATGTTACAAAACCGTAACTTTTTGTGTGTTGCATCGAGTCGCAAAAAAATATACATTGCACTCAGTTGAAACATTTTAAAGAGGATTTTTATCATGACAAATAAACCAGCAGAACCGATTAATTTGTTTGATTGTGCTACAACACAAAAAATTATCGGCCAGGAAAAATTTTTGGAATCTTTTAAAAATATATTGAATCACGGTGCTTATTGCCAAGGACCGGAAACACGCGAATTAGATGAAAAATTAGCCGCTTATGCCGGAACCAAGTATTGTTCAACTTGCGGTTCGGGAACTGATGCCCTGACATTAGCTTTAATGGCGTGGGACGTTAAACCGGGCGATGCCGTGTTTGTTTCGTCATTTACGTTTGTCGCTTCGGCCGAAGCACCGGTTTTGTTGGGTGCTACTCCGATCTTTGTTGATTCGGATCCGAACACTTATAACATGGATCCGGAAGACTTGAAGCGCGCAATTGCCCGAGTTAAAGCGGAAGGCAAATTAAGATTAAAAGCCGTTGTTGCCGTAGATATCTTCGGTTCACCATGTGATTATGATGCCATTATCAAAATTGCTCATGAAAACGGTATGAAAGTTTTATCCGATTCTTGCCAGAGTTTTGGTTCGGTTTATCATGGCAAAAATGCCGGTTCTATCGCCGATATGAGCGCAACGTCATTTTATCCGACCAAACCGTTGGGTGGATATGGTGATGGCGGTGCCGTATTCTCGAACAGCAACGAAGAAAATGAACTGGTGAAGTCTTGCCGTGTTCACGGTATGTCACCGGAAGATCACTATGATAACGTTCGCTTGGGTATGACCGGTCGTATGAACTCTTTCCAAGGTGCGGTTTTGTTGTTGAAATTAACCGTGTTTAAAGATGAATTGAAAGCACGTTATAAAGTAGCTAAGCGTTATGATAATGAGTTAAGCTCATATTTTGGTAAGCAGAAAATTTTAGATAATTGCCAATCTGCTTATGCTTTGTATACAATTCATTGTGAAGACCGTGATGAATTAATGGCCTATCTGAAGGCTAACGGTATTCCTTGCGGGGCATATTATCCGCGTCCGGTAAATACGCAAACCGCTTATGCTAAGTGGAACACGCGTCCGCTGCCGGTTTGTGAAAAGTTATCCAAGACGGTATGCAGTCTGCCGATGACTCCATATTTAACAGATGAACAGATGTCGTATATCATCGAAAAGATGAACGAATTTGCCGCAACTAAAATGAATAAGGCTGCATAATATTTATCAGCATTTTAGAAAAAAAAGCTCTGTCGAAAGGCAGAGCTTTTTTGGGTGATGCTTGTAATATAAAAAGCTTGCAATATATTTTTTTTAGTTTACAATTAAGGGTAGGCGCCGATAGGCTTTGGCGCTTAGCCTGTTATACAGGCGGGACTTTCAACAGTCCTAATACTTCAAGCGATGTTGGATAACATCGTCAGCTGTTTTTTTTACAGCGTTATCCCGACTTTGGTCGGGTGGTTGTGATTATGTCCAGGGCTTTGGCCTAAAGATCACAAAGTCATTTCTTGAAGTATGATTGTTGAACGATCCCGACCACTCTTTGAGTGGTTGTTTTTTTTAGGTAACACCACAGATGAAAGGGAAAATTATGCAACAATCTCAAGGAAAACGTTATTACGCTAACCAAACCGCAGAAATTGATCGCCATATCGGCAAACGCATTAAAATATCACGCCGTGCTGCCGGATTGACTCAAATGAAATTGGCAGAGAAACTGGGTATGACATTTCAACAAATCCAAAAATATGAAATGGGAAAAAATCGCGTTAGTTCGGCGGTATTGTGGCAAATTAGTAATATTTTTGGCGTGTCGATAGAGTTTTTCTTCGAGGGACTTAATAGTGTTGATAAAGCAGAGAATAACCTTGATGAGATATTACATACCAATGAAAGTATATCGCTTATTCGCAATTATTATCGGATTAAAAATCGCCGATTAGCGCAATCATTATTTTATTTATTTGAAAATTTGGCTCATTTGCCTACAATCACAAGAAAAGATGTTCAAAACAATGTTTTTTCATAAAAACAATCAAATTGTCTGGCAACGTTTGTAATGTGTGGTTAAAATCAAAAATATCGCAAGCAAATTAGTAAATAAAATTTTATCCGTACTTTTGAAAAGACTTTGTTTTTATATAAAATAAGATTTTGATGGTTTTCTTTATGCAAAAAAAAACGGCGCCAATCGGCACCGTTTTTCAAAAAATATTTTCGTCGGAAAATTAGAATGTGTATCTAACACCGAACATAATTTCATGGTCACGATGTGAAACTTTAGCAACTCCACCTTCGAAAGCCTTTCTTACGCGACCGAGGTCAGCATAACGATAACCGGCATCCAAAGCCCAATGAGAGTTAAGATCATAAGTTACACCACCCATAACTTGCCAAGCAAGATTGTATACAGACTTAGCAACATCACCGAAGTCAGCCTTCAAGTAAGCTACACCCAAACCGGCACCAACATAAGGTGTCCACGGTGTGCATGTTAAATAATCGAAGTAAGCATTAGCCATGAAGGAATGCTTATACAATCTGAAGTGATCAAGAGAGAGGTTCTCATCATTAACCCAGTTACGTTTAATGTCACGAGAGTTGTTTAATTCAACTTCGCCACGAACATAGCCGGCACGAACACCGTATGCAAGGTGAGTAGCTGCGAACAGAGATTTGTTCAATTTCGCACGAGAAATATCACCATCTTCATAAGTAGCAACTTTAGCCTTAACTTTATTATAGTCTTGAGACAACTTAGCTGATACATATTGGTTAACGCCAGCTTGTGCATTAGCGCCAAATAAGCAAGCAACACCGGCTAATAACAAAAATTTTTTCATAAGTTTTTTCCTTTATATTTGTTGAACAACAATATACTTTCGTATTGTAACAGACATACCTTAGACCGATAAAATGTATTAGTCAAGACATTTTTATTTTTGTTTTTTGATAAATATTCATAATATTTTAAAGATTTTGTGATTTTGCCCGAAAATTGCTTGTTAAACCGGCTTTTGAAGCAGAATATTTATTGGTATATATAGAGGGTTTTGCCGTTTTTTTTCAGCCAGTCATGTCCTTCTTGCCATTGAGGGTAAAGTGTCGCGACACAATGCCAAAAATTTTCCGAATGATCTTGATGTTTGAGATGGGCGACCTCATGAGCCATTAAATAATTAATTGTTTCAAGCGGTGCCAAGGCAATACGCCAGCTGTAATTAATATGATTTAAGCTGGAACAGCTGCCCCAACGCGATTTAGTGTCTTTAATGCTGACACCGCTCAGTTTACAGCCGAGCTTTTGCGCTAATTGCTGAGAAATATTGGTAAATTCTTCGGTTGCCCGTTTTTTTATATAATCCTTAACTCTTCGGTGCAAAAATTCACGGCCGCCGGAAACGCAAAGTTTGTCTTGTTCTATCCAAACTCCGCCGCGCTGTTGCGGACAATGGCAAATTATTAACGGTTGGCCGAATAACAAAATTTGTTCGCCATCGGTAAAGTTTTTTCTTTCCGGAATTTGCCGCAGGGATTTTAAAATCCAATCCATATTCTCATTTACAAAATTAACAGCGCGTTTGCGACTGCAAAATTTCGGCACTGACAAAACCGGAATACGCTCTTTGGTGTCAATCCGCAGTGACAGTTTGTTGTATGAGCGTGAAGGTATGACTTTTATATCCATACCGATAGCTTCTTTAATGTCAAAGATCCGGCCAGTCAACAATGTAATCTTCATAATCTTCAACTTTCGATTCGTTTATCAGTTCCCGTCCGCTTAAAGACATTCCGGCTTCACGGACACTGGCGGCGCGGCGAGTAATTAGCGGATGCCATTGAGGTAAATCGTAGCCGTTATCTAACAGCCAATAAGCACAAGTTTTCGGTAACCACCGCGGTTTTTCCCGAACGGCTTCCAAATCAATATCCCGACAATCTCGAACCACACTAAAACGCTGCTTATAAATTTTGCACAGACAGCTTTTACAGTCAAGAAAACGGCAATAGGCGTTAGTGAAACGAATTTTACCTTTTATTTCCAGTTTGTTTAAACAACACTTGCCGCATCCGTCGCACAGGGCTTCCCATTCGTAATGGTTTAAATCTTCCAGACGTTTATGCTTCCAAAATTCCGGTTCCAGTTTAGCGAATTCATCTACCCGATCTTGGGGATTAAATTCGGTTTGCAAATCTTCTTCATTCATTACAGATCATCCCAATCCACAATATAATCTTCTAAATTGTTTAAATCAATTTCGGTTTCGCATACGGTACGTCCATTTAAACTCGGCCATTTTTTGTCGGTATAATCAGACTCAAACAGTCGACGATAAGCGCAGCTTTGGGGCATAAACGGCAATTTATCGACATTATCTTTGGTTAATTTAAGACATTCGGGAACAACTTGGCAACGTTTTTCATATATGCGGCAAAGTTTATTTTGTTGGTCATAATAGCGGCACAGAACATTAGTATGATATATCTCGTCAGTATCTTCATCTTGCACAGTAATCAGGCAACACTTGCCGCAACGTTTGCAAATTTTTTCCCATTGCTCGTCCGTTAAATTATCCCAAGAATGTGCCATTCTAGCCTCGTTTTTCCGGCATTTTATCCTCTTCGGCCAAATTGCCGAATTGAGTGTAATCGCCGTTCCAATAAAGTTTAACGGTACCGGTAGGACCATGGCGCTGTTTACCGATAATAACTTCGGCTAAATTAGTTGTTTCACGGTCGCGTTGTACCCATTCGTCATGCTTTTTAATAAATTTTTCCGGAGCTTCACCTTCCTGCGGTTTCGGTTCGGCATTATGAATATAATAGTTTTCGCGGAAAACAAACATAACAATGTCGGCATCTTGCTCAATAGATCCGGATTCACGCAAGTCTGACATTAACGGTCTTTTATCATCGCGCATTTCCACGCCGCGGTTCAATTGCGATAAGGCAATTACCGGAACATTCAATTCTTTGGCTAAAATTTTTAAACCGCGAGAAATTTCCGACAGCTCTTGCACGCGATTTCCTTCGCGGCGTTCACCGGAACCGGCAATTAATTGGATGTAATCAATGACGATAAGTCCCAGACCTTTACTTCGTTTGAGCCGGCGAGCGCGATTGCGGATGGCATTAATGCTGATTCCCGGAGTATCATCAATATACATCGGGATATTTTCCAGTTCGCGAACAGCGGCGGCTATACGGGTAAATTCGGCAGCTTCCAGTTCACCGGTACGCATTTTGTGTCCCGGAGTTTGTGTGGCTGTGGAAAGAATACGCGCCGCCAATTCGTCCGATGACATTTCCAGTGAAAAAAAGGCAACGCCGCGATTTTCCGGTGCCGTTTCCTTGTCTCGTGAAAAAAATTCGGCAACATTATAGGCAATATTCGTAGCCAGAGCCGTTTTTCCCATGGCCGGACGGCCGGCAATAATAATTAATTCCGAATTATTCAGGCCGCCGATTTTATAGTCAAGCTTTACCAAACCGGTCGGTACACCGGAAATTTTACCTTCTTTTTGATAAGCTTCTTCGATTCGGGATAATGATGAACTTAAAGCTGAAGAAAATTCAATAAATCCGCCTGAACCGTCACCCTTGTCGGCCAGCGTATACAAAGCCTTTTCAGCTTCACTTATTTGATCAACAGCCGAGTTGTCGGCCGATTCATGCATGGCGCTGTTCACAATCTCATAGCCGGTATTTATTAATTCACGGCGCAGATATTTGTCGTAAATAAACTGGGCATAATATTCAACATTGGTTAAAGGGGAGGCACTGTCTGCCAGCTTAATCAAGTAAGAAAATCCACCCACATCATTTAAAGTTCCTTCCTGTTCAAAATAGTTTTTTAAGGTAATAACGTCGGCGACATGACCTTTGCTGATTAATTTGGTCATAATTTCAAAAATTTTCTGATGGGTGGCATCAGCAAAATATGCCGGTTTCAGAATTTCGGAAATTTTTTCGTAAGCCTTATTATTGACTAATAAAGCTCCTATTAACGCTTGTTCTGCTTCAATGTTTTTCGGCAGTTTATTGACATCAACTTTTTCCATTTTCAACATAGTCCCTAAATTTTTTTACTTGCTGTCTGTGTTAAAATAAAAAAAGATTATTGTTGAGAAATATATTTTGACACTTGTGGATAATGGGTATAAAACTTTACATCGAAAACAATCGAAAAAGAGGAATAAATGAAAGTATTGGTGGTCGGCGGAGCCGGTTATATCGGTAGCCACGTGGTTAAGGCACTTTTGGCGGAAAAATTTTCCGTAACGGTGTATGATAACTTATCGACAGGTCAGAGATGTAACTTGTTTGACGAAGCAAATTTTGTTGAAGGAGATATTCTTGATTTTGCAAAACTGGACCGGACAATGGCAGATGGTTTTGATGCAGTTGTTCATTTGGCGGCGAAAAAGGCTGTCGGTGAGTCAATGGAAAATCCGCAACTTTATGCGCTTAACAATATTTGCGGTTCAATCAATATTTTTAACGCTATGCTTAATAACGGCATCAAAAATGTGGTGTTTTCTTCAACAGCGGCATCATTTGGCAATCCGCAATACATTCCTTTAGACGAAAAACATCCGTTAAATCCGATCAGCTTTTACGGTTTTACCAAAATTGAAATTGAAAACGTGATGCATTGGTATCACCAGCTGAAAGATTTTAACTATGTGGCCCTGCGTTATTTTAATGCAGTGGGGTATGCCGCAGACGGTTCGATTCGCGGTAAAGAAAAAAATGCGCAAAACCTGTTGCCGATTGTGATGGATGTTATTTGCGGCCGACGCGATAAACTTAAAGTGTTCGGCAATGATTACGCAACACCGGACGGAACTTGTGTTCGCGATTATGTGCATGTTGAAGATTTGGCCGCCGCTCATGTGGCTGCTGTCAAAAAAATGCTGGCCGGCAATTTTTCCGCTGTAATCAATTTGGGAACCAATAAAGGAACATCGGTGTTGGAAATTATTCAGGCTGTGGAAAGAGTAACCGGACGCAAGGTTAATTTTGAATTTGCACCACGACGTGCCGGTGATCCGGCAGTAATTGTTGCTACTAACGAGTATGCACAAAAAGTGTTGCATTGGCAACCGAAATACACTAATATCGACGAAATTATTCAAACTGTGTGGAATATGGAAGAAAAATAATGGATACTTTAAATTCAATGCTTGGCGCACACGAAGCGCTGTCACCATTTTGGTTGTGGACTTGTTTCGGAATTGTGGTAATTTTATTGTTGGCGGCCGATTTGTTTTGGTTTAATCGCAAAAATGAAGAGCCGCATTTTTGGCACACATTGTGGATTTGTGTTGCCTATGTAGCAGTGGCAATTCTGTTCGGCGGCTTTGTCTGGTTGGAAGACGGACCGGAAAAAGGAATGGATTATTTCACCGGATATTTGCTTGAAAAAAGCTTATCCATGGATAATATCTTCGTAATGTCAATGATTTTTGCTGCTCTCGGCGTGCCGCGCAAATATCAACATCGAGTTCTGTTTTGGGGAATTCTCGGCGCTTTGTTTATGCGCGGAATTTTAATTGGTGTCGGCGATGCTTTGGTGTTGAAATTTCATTGGATTCTGTATCTGTTTTCGGCATTTCTTATTTATACCGGTATCAAAATGCTCATGGCTAAAGATGATGAAATGGGAGATATTCGTGATACTAAAATATATCAGTGGATCTCTAAGTTTTTCCACGTCACCCATGAAATTCGCGGTGAACACTTTTTTGTTAAAGAAAACGGACGGCATTTTATTACCCCGCTGTTCTTTGCTTTGATGATTATTGAAACCATGGATTTGGTCTTTGCTTTGGATAGTATTCCGGCAATTTTCTTGGTTACGACCGATGTTTATGTGATTTATACCAGTAATATTTTTGCAATTTTAGGACTGCGTGCCTTGTACTTTTTGTTGGCGGCAATTATCAGCAAATTTGCCTATTTGAAGCCGGCGATTTCGATAATTTTGATCTTCATCGGTTGCAAAATTTTCTTACCGCGTTTCGGCATTGAAGTTCATGAATGGCAATCTTTGGCCGTAACCATCGGCTTGCTGGCCGGAGGTATCATTGTTTCGCTGATTAAAGCTCCGAAAGAAAATGGCAAAGCATAGGGTTTATCTGAGCTTTGGTCGACATGGCCGCTATGGTGATGATACGGCCATAATGCGCGAGGATATGCTAAAATCGTATATTATGGGGCAAAACTTGCAACAAATTATGCCATGTTGCGCAGCTGTTTACTACTCGCCGTTGGCGCGGGCTGAGCAGACTGCGCAATTTCAGGCTTTAGGGCTTGGTTGTGCTCATTTATTGGAATGTGATTTTTTACATGAAGATTGTGATAAATTTTCCGTGCGTAAATTTATTAATCAACTGATAATAAACACCGATGAAAACGTTAGCTATTATCACATGGTAACCCATCAGCCCATTGTTGAAAAATTAGGGCTTCCTTTTTTATCTGCCGGCGAAGTTTGTTTATTAAACGCCGAAAACTGGACGGAAATGTTGGCCGATAATTTTGCTGTGCAGGTTCTCAAGCTTCCGGAAATTACGCCCGAGTTTTGGCAAAAACTTGACTTGACACTTGCGCAGTTGGAAAATTTATCTGCGGTGGAAATTTATCAAAAACTGCAAGGATTATCCTAAATCAGATATCCAAATTATCAACGAATTTAGCCCGTTCGATGATGAAACGGAAACGCGGTTCCGGATCTTTGCCCATCAGGCGTTCAACTTGACGGCGCGTTTCAAAATCTTCCGAGCGGCCGTCTTCGGTTGCGGTATTCGGGACAACAACACGCAACAAAATGCGATTCTTTTTATCCATAGTCGTTTCTTTAAGTTGGGTTGGGCTCATTTCTCCCAATCCTTTGAAGCGGCTGATGTCCGGCTTAGCATTACCGCGGATAACTTTGGCTAAAATATTATCTTTTTCTTCGTCGTCAAGAGCGTAGTAATTTTTGCCGCTGGCAACGATTTTATAAAGTGGCGGAGTAGCAATATACAAGTGGCCGTTTTCAATTAATTTCGGCATATGCTGGTAGAAAAATGTCATCAACAATGATGTAATATGTGCTCCGTCAACATCGGCATCGGTCATGATAATGATTTTTTCGTAACGCAGATTATCTTCTTTGTAGTCATCTTTAACGCCGCATCCCAGCGCCTCAATCATATCTTTTATTTCCTGATTTTGGGCAATCCGTTCCACAGAAGCGCTGGCTACGTTTAAAATTTTTCCGCGCAACGGCAGAATTGCTTGCGTAACGCGATCACGCCCCTGCTTGGCCGAACCGCCGGCCGAATCCCCCTCGACAATGAATATCTCAGTGTTTTCAGCCTCAGCTTGTGAGCAATCAGCTAATTTTCCCGGTAAACGTAATTTTTTAGTCGGACTTTTACGATTTTGGATTTTTTCTTCTTTTTTCTTTTTGCGGGCGTCGGCTCGTTCCAAAACATAATCAATTATGGCTTTAGCATTTTCGGTATCTGACGACAGCCAATGGTCAAAAGAATCTTTAACTGCCGTTTCTACCAAACGAATTGCTTTGGTCGAGGTCAGTTTATCTTTGGTTTGGCCCTGAAATTGCGGATCGGTAATGAATACGGACAGCATTAAACAAGAATCATTCAGCAAGTCTTCTGCCGTAATCGCGGTGATTTTTTTGATTCCGGCCATATCGCCGTATTCTTTTAAGCCACGAAGCAATGCCGAACGAAAACCGGTTTCATGCGTTCCGCCGTTTGGCGTAATAACCGTATTGCAATAAGAATAAGAGAAGCCGTTTTCATCGAGAGGCCAAGTGATGGCCCATTCTACGCGCCCTTCGTTGTTGGCCAGTTCGGATTCTCCGGTAAAAGGAACGCGGTTGATTGTGCTCCGCTCACCGATTTGCATATTTAAGAAATCCGCCAAACCGTTAGGAAAGTTTAATTCAGCATCAAGCGGAGTTGTATCTCCTTCACTGATAAGCTCCGGTGCACAATGCCAGTTAATTTTAACCCCTTTGTATAAAAAGGCTTTAGAACGCGCCATGCGATAAATACGGTTGGCAAAAAATGTACTGTTGCCTTCAAAAATTTCTGCATCCGGTTTAAAAGTTATGGAAGTGCCGCGTCGATTCGGGCAATTGCCAACCAGAGTAAGCGGTGTTATAGGTTTGCCTTTAGCGTATTCCTGACGATAAAGCTTTTTATCGCGCGCCACTTCGACTACTAATTTTTCGGAAAGAGCATTAACCACGGAAAGACCGACACCGTGCAGTCCGCCGGAAACTTTATAGACGCTGCTACCGAATTTTCCGCCGGAGTGCAACGTTGTGAGAATAACTTCCAGAGCTGAAACTCCGGGGTATTTCGGGTGTTCATCAACCGGAATGCCGCGGCCGTTATCGGTAATGGTGACCGTTCCATCGCTATTCATAATCACATCGATATGATTGGCATAGCCGGCGACGGCTTCATCCATTGAGTTATCCAAAATTTCGGCCACCAAATGGTGCATGGCCTGAATATCGGTACCGCCAATATACATTCCCGGGCGATGTCGTACCGGTTCAAGCCCCTCTAATACTTCAATATCCTGTGCCGAATATTCTGCTTTGGCCGGCGTTGTTGCCGTTTCAAATAAGTCTGTCATTCGCTGTAACTACCTTTCCAAATTGTTATTCAAACTATATGAAAACAGCATAAAATACAAGCAAAAACACTAATTCATAAACAATAAAGACGGAAAATTCGGTAAACGACAACTTAAATAAAAAGCTTGCAAAAAAAATGAAATTACCTATATTCAATCTCAGTTATTTTTAATTTAAGGAGAAAACAATGCCTTTAGTTTCTATGCGTCAAATTCTTGACCACGCAGCCGAACATAATTATGGTGTTCCGGCTTTTAACATTAATAATATGGAACAAATTATAGCCGTTTTACAGGCGGCACGCAAAGTTAATGCGCCGGTGATTATTCAAACCTCTACCGGTGCACGTAAGTATGCCGGTGATCCGATGATCAGACATATGATCGCCGCCGGAATTGAAATGTTTCCGGAACTGCCGATTTGTTTGCATCAAGATCACGGTACCAGTGTTAATATTTGTCAATCGGCCATTGTTAACGGCTATTCTTCCGTAATGATGGACGGTTCTCTGGAAGCCGACGGTAAAACTCCGTCATCGTTTGAATATAATGTACGGGTAACCCAAGAAACCGTAGCTCGCGCTCATGCCGTCGGTGCTTCGGTGGAAGGTGAGTTGGGAGTTATCGGCTCGCTTGAAACCGGTAAGGCTGATAAAGAAGATGGAGTAGGAGCTGAAGGTAAGCTCGATAAAAAGCGTTTGGTAACCGATCCGGACGAAGCCGCCGAATTTGTACGTTTAACCCATCTGGATGCTTTGGCTGTTGCTGTTGGTACTTCACACGGTGCATATAAATTCACCCGCAAACCGGACGGTGAAATTTTAGCAATTGACGTTATCGAAAAAATTCATGCCAAATTACCGAATACCCACTTGGTTATGCATGGTTCATCATCAGTTCCGCAGGAATTGCAGGATCTGATTAATGCCTATGGCGGCAATATCCCGCAAACTTACGGCGTTCCAATGGAAGAAATTGTGCGCGGAATTAAATCCGGCGTTCGCAAAGTTAATGTTGACACGGATTCCCGCATGGCAATGACCGGAGCGATTCGTCGTTTATATGCTGAACATCCGTCAGAATTTGATCCGCGTAAGTACTTAAAACCGGCAATTGAAGAAATGCAAAAAGTTTGCGAAGAGCGTTATATTGCTTTCGGTGCGGCCGGACATGCCGACAAAATTAAAGCGGTTCCGCTATCGGAAATGGCAAAACGTTATGCTAATGGCGAAATCTGAGTTTCAGGTTATTTGTGATAAAAGTTCCCATGCAATACTGGGAACTTTTTTTAATCCCGAGGTTGACATTAGACAAAAATGTGTTATACTGGGTGACATAATGTAATTATTAATCACTAAAATTATTATTTTTATGGAAAATTTTTCTTTTAAGTGTCTTGCAGTGTTTATGGTCGCTATGGCGTTGTCTTTGGTAGTTGCCGTAGCCCTTCCCAGTTGGAACGGGGATCAAGTAGCTGCTTTTCTGGCCGTGTGGGCTGTTGCCGTGTGGATCGGAATGGCTTTCGTTTATCCCGATAAAAAAGCAACATGGTTGGATAAACCGGTAGGTAAAGCGGCGCAAAGAACATCATTGGCTGTTGCCGGTGTATCGGTTGCGTATTTCATAGGATATTTTATCTGCCGCGCATTCGGCTGGAATATGAGTATGCTATGGGTAATTGTTCTTGGACTGGCGGTAGCGACATTTGTCGGTGCTCTATTCCTTTTTGGAATATTGTTACGTGGAAAAGATAATCAGCCACTCGTGCAGTTCATAAAATATGCGGCGTATTCTTCAGTTGCGCTGGCAGGTGTCGGAACGGCCAACTTTGCAATGCACATTTAACAGTTAAAATAAACCGCTCATTAATGTGAGCGGTTTATTTTATATTAAGATTGACATTTGAGTGTAACGTAATTTAATATAACAGCATAAATTGTATTATTTAAAATATTTATTGTATGACAAATTACGGTTACAAAATTATTGCTTGTTTAATCATACCCTTGGTGTGCGTTATTATTGTTAAGTCTTTTCGGCCGCAGATGACTGAAAATGCATTTTTTTTAAGCATTGCGGCAATAGCAACAATGCTATGGGCACTTCAGTCTTGGCAGAGCTATAAAATTTGTGGTCGAAAGAAAGCTGCACTTAAGGCAATACAGCGAATTGTTTTTTCTGGAATTGCTATCATGGTCAGTTTAGGAGCGGGGTTGGCGGTTAATTCTCTAACCCATAATAATCAAAGAACAATGTGGCAGTCTACCTGTCTTGGTTATTGGGTTATCTTGATAATTGTCGGGATTTGTTGGGCACATGCCTCTAATAAAGGTAAAAATGTTGAACAATACAAAATACCGATTATGCAAAGTATCTTAACCGGATTGGCGTTTGGAGCACTTACATGTTTTTGGGCTGCTACTTCAATATAAAAAAGCTCATCTTCAAGATGAGCTTTTTTATATATATCGATTTAGTCTTCATCGGAAATTGGTTCGTCATCGGCAATCATTTCGGTTGTCAAATGACCGGCATCAGCACGAATTTTCGATTCGATTTCATCAGCAATTTGCGGATTTTGCTTTAAGAAATTTTTGGCATTTTCACGGCCTTGACCGATTTTGTCGCCGTTGTATGAGAACCACGCACCGGCTTTTTCGATAATGCCTGATTTTACACCTAAATCAATAAGCTCGCCGGTTTTAGAAATTCCTTCGCCGTACATAATATCAAAATCAACGGTCTTAAACGGCGGTGCCACTTTATTTTTAACGATTTTAACGCGAGTTTGCGAACCGATAACCTCATCTTTATCTTTGATTGCACCGACACGGCGGATATCCATACGAACCGAGGCATAAAACTTAAGTGCGTTGCCGCCGGTTGTGGTTTCCGGATTGCCGAACATAACCCCGATTTTCATACGAATCTGGTTAATAAAGATGATAAGCGTATTAGAACGAGCCACGGTTGAAGTCAACTTACGCAGAGCCTGACTCATCAAACGAGCCTGCAAGCCCATATGTGAATCTCCCATTTCGCCTTCTAATTCGGCCTTTGGTACAAGAGCAGCAACCGAGTCGACAACCAAAACGTCAATTGCACCGGAACGAACCAAAGTATCGGCTATTTCCAGAGCTTGTTCGCCGGAATCCGGTTGAGAGATCAACAGATTTTCGACATCAACGCCGATTTTTTTAGCATAAGACGGATCCAGAGCGTGTTCGGCATCAATAAAAGCGCAGGTTCCGCCTTTTTTCTGCGCCTGAGCAACAACACTCAAGGCCAGAGTTGTTTTACCGGAGCTTTCCGGGCCGTAAATTTCGACAATACGTCCTTTCGGCATACCGCCGATTCCCAGAGCAATATCAATCCCCAAAGAACCGGTTGAGATTGCTTCAATATCTATGTTGGTATTTTGGCCGAGGCGCATAATTGAGCCTTTACCGAAGGCACGTTCAATTTGACTTAAGGCCGCTTCTAATGCTTTATCTTTTTCCATGTATTTTTCCTCTTATATAATTTTCTACGCTATCTTCACGTATTTTTTGCAAAAACTCAAACATTAGCATCAATTTATCCGCTGAAATGTATATTGTTCTATTTTTGTTCTAAATGCAAGAATAATCTTTAAGCTGTGAATAAAATAAGAAAAAGATATATCGGGTAACAAAATGTGATAAAGCAAAAAAAGGAGATTTGATATGCCGAAAAAAGGGTACTTATTGCTAAAAGACGAGTTTGTAAAGTGCATGGCGGTGGTGCGTGAACAACCGCAGTGGTTGGCTTATGCTCAGGAAAAGTGGCGCCATTCCATGCAGGTTATGGGGGCTGGAAACTACTTGGTGCGGCGAATTCAATGGCTGCAAGATAGGACCGATAATTATATTGATATGGTAAAAACGGCAATTTTATTACACGATGTTTGCCGATTTGCGGAAATAAGTGCTCGCTTTCGGGAGAATATACAATCTTTTGATCACGGAGCTGTCGGTGCGGAATTTTTGCGTAAAATACCGGAATATAATGATATACGGATTTGGTTGCCGATTCGTCATCACGGACATGTAATTGAGGAATTGTATGCCGACAAGGAGTATCAAAATATTAAAAATAAGAAATTACAAGAAGAAGTTGAGAGAATTTGCTTTGTCATTCGTGATGCCGATAAAATTGCCAATTTAAGGATGATGGCCTATGAACCAGATATTTTACCGTTATTTTTAGGCAAAAATAAGTATGTGCCGCAAGAGGACGGTGTTATTTCGGATTTAGTACGGCGTAACGCTTTTGGGAAAACAACAATTCCGCGTGATCAGCATTCAACAATGGCTGATCGAGTGGCCGGTTACTTATCGTGGTTTAAGGATATTAATTATCAGTATGCAATTGACTTTTGCCGAAAACTGGAAGTTTTACCGCGTTTGTTTGAATTGTTGGATAAATATTGTAATGATGAAAAATTTAAAAAAGAATATAAAAATCATCTGACACAATATATAAATACACATAAATTTATGGATTGATTATGTGATGTTGGACAAGTGTTTTTTTTGTGTTATAGTCGGAGAAGAATAGAACTTTGTTTTTTTACGGAATGAAATAGAGATTAGAATGAGGATTTAAATGGATAAAGTAACCCATGAAATGTCGGAAATAATTGTTTCTTTAACCTCTTATCCGGCAAGGATAGATATAGTTAATCAGACGGTGGAAACTTTATTAAATCAGTCGATGAAAGCCGATAAAGTTATTTTGTGGTTGGCAGAGGAGCAATTTCCTCATAAAGAAAAAGATTTACCTCAGAAATTACTGGAATTAACTCAAAAAGGATTAACTATTGAGTGGTGTAATGATATCAAATCATATAAAAAGCTGATTCCTACACTAAAAAAATATCCTTCTGCTACTGTTGTGACAGCTGATGATGACGTTCTATATCAGCATGATTGGCTGGAAATTCTGGTTTCTTCATACGCTAAAAATCATAATGCAATTTAAGCTCACCGGGTTCATAGGATTCTTTTCCGTGAAAATCAAATTTTGCCGTATGAGCAATGGGGACAATGTATATCTGATAACAGTACATTTTTCAATAACTTTTTTACCGGAATAGGAGGAGTTTTATATCCTGCACATTGTTTTGATAAAGAAGTTTTTAACGAAAAAAAGTTTATGTATCTGTGCCCATATGCTGATGATATTTGGTTTTGGGCAATGGCAGCTAAAAATAATGTTCCAGTTCATGTGGTTGAAAATTGTATTATGAAATTTAATTGTATTTCAGGAACACAGGATGACTGCTTGTGGCAGTCCAATGTTACATTGGGAAAAAATGATATACAGTTAAAAAATGTTTTGACTGAGTATCCGGAAATTAGAGAAAAGTTGGATAATACTTGGACTTTTGAAAGAATGCTTAAAGAAAACATCAATATGAAAAATACTGTAAAATCCGTACAATCATATAAGATTTTCAAAATTATCCCGTTTTTAACAATTAAGAAGCGTGGTTGGCGTACAACATATATGATATTGGGGATACCGCTGTGGAAAGTATGCAGAATGGGGGGTAATACGGCGACAAAATATTATCTTTGCGGTATACCGATATTTAGAAAATAAGCCCAGAAAAAGCGTAAGTAAATATAAATTTTAGGTTTACCTGTTTTAATGTTAAGAAATAAAGCTAAATAAGCTCGGTTACTATTTTTGTTTTGCGGAAATTTTACGCCACAGGCTTTTTTTGTGGCGAAAGTCTTCTAATGCGGCAGTTAAAATTGCTCCGGAGAGTACGACATTCCACCATAAATACATCCAAATTAAAAGCATCGGAACCGTTGCTAAAGCTCCGTAAAGAGTTTTATAGGTTACATTCAGTGCCAAAAAATAACTAAAACCGATGCGCAAAATAAACATGGCAACTGAGGCAAATAAAGCCCCATAAAAAGCATTTTTGTAGCGTACTTTTTTATTAGGAACCAAAACATAAGCAAACATCAGGCATAACAAGGTAGGCAAATGAGGTAAAATGTTGGTTGCAATCCAACTGTAACCGATAATGTTTTCCGGATTGAGGTAACGAATAGTAAATAAATATCCCTTCAAATACAAGGCGGATCCGATTAATATCGGGCATACCAAAATAATAAAAGCGTAACCATAAATTTTAGTGGTAATTTTACGGCGGCGCTTAATTTGAAAAATAAAATTAAAACTGTCTTCAATGGTTGAAAGCATAAAAACCGCAGTCAGCACAATACCGCCTAAACCTATGGTGGTTAACTTTCCGGCGGCGCCGACGAAGCCGGTAATATAATTTTGTACATTGTGGATCATATCCGGCATAACGTAACGAATAAGAGCTTCTTGAACTTGAGCCCGCATATCGGCAAAGGTCGGGAAAATGGCAAATACTGCCAAAATAACGGCTATAAACGGTACGACTGCTAACAAAGTGGTATAACTCAGTGCGGCCGCCGAACGCAAGATCATGGCATTTTGTACACGGTTAAATAAATATTTAGCAAAAAGCTCGATAATTTGGCGTCTTTTGGGAGATATCGGCAGTTTAAACATTTTACAACTTTCAAAAAAAGATTTACAAAACCAATAAATTTGTTTAAGTAACTGGTTAGTAACTTACTTCTATTTTTGGAAGTAGTCCAGTAGTTTTTAATTATATGAAGGATTTTAATATGGCTGCAGAACAACTTATGGCAGGAAAAAAAGGTTTAATTATGGGACTAGCCAATGATAAGTCCATTGCTTGGGGTATAGCTCAGGCTTTAAATGAACATGGTGCGCAAATTGCCGTTTCGTATCAAAATGAAATGCTTGAGAAAAGAGTGCGTCCTTTAGCCGAACAGCTCAATAATCCGCTGTTAATTAAGTGTGATGTTACCGATTCTGCTTCGGTGGAACAGTGTTTTAAAGAGTTGGGTGAAAAGTGGGGAAAAATTGATTTTGTGGTTCATGCTATTGCTTTTTCCGATAAGGATCAGTTACGCGGTCGGACCATTGACACTACTTTGGATAATTTCTTAAATACAATGCATATTTCGTGCTACTCTTTCTTAGAGGCTTGCCGCTGTGCTTCGCCGATTATGAATGAAGGCGGTTCGATTGTAACTTTGACTTATTTAGGCTCTGAACGAGTGTTGCCTAACTATAATATTATGGGCGTTGCTAAAGCCGCTTTAGAGGCATCAGTTCGCTATGCTGCGGTTGATATGGGAAAACAGGGAGTTCGGGTAAATGCTATTTCTTCCGGTCCGATTAAAACGCTTGCCGCTTCGGGAATTGGCGATTTTCGTATGATTTTGCGGTGGAACGAATTGAATGCACCGTTACGCCGCAATG
>CADBPX010000020.1 GCA_902796625.1 uncultured Pseudomonadota bacterium | reverse complement strand
TCGTCTTTTCCGTATTTACCGGAGATTTGGCCCAAATCTTGTCCGATAAGCAAATATGAAACCTTTTGTCCGCGACCTACCGCCGGTCCGTCAATAATTGCTTTCATCTTAGGCATTTGCGGAAATTCGTCCAGGACAAACAGGCAGCCGAACGGGCCCATTTTGCCGTCCGTTTTATTTTCAAACTTCGGCGGATTAGAAATCAGATATGAGCTCATCAGCTCAATAAACACGGAACTGATAACACCCAAAGCTCTTGCATCCGTTTGGTTAATGGACAGATAAACCGAAATCGGCTTAAAAACGCCGGTAACCGGATCTTTCATACCGCGCAAATCCTTAAAGTGAATATCGGAAAAGCTGGTTCTGGCTTTAACGGCTTGGTTCTTAAAGACGTTAATTCCGGCAAAGGCCGTAGACAGAATGGAACCACGCTCTTTATCCGGTGTGTTACTGAGTTGGCTCAATTCGGTAATGGCACGTTGGGCATAGCCAAAGTTGCGAGCTTCTTTAATAGCTTCCTCCAACATATCATGAGTAGGGTCTGCCATGGCTGCCATTTGATCACCTTCATCCATACGGCGTTGAATTTCCTGAGCAGCACTGATTTGGGCCTCAGTAATCCATTCCATGATCATGGCAATGCAGGCTTCACGGCCCATCCAACGTGGTGGTAACAGATTCCACGTGCCGATCGGCAGGTAATTTTCCATTGTCAGAGTGCCGTTTTTTAAATTCTGAATTGCCCGCGGAGCTCCCGGATCACGCATGCCCATGTAGTATCCTTCAAGCACTTCTTTATCTTTTTCATCAAGCTTACCTTCATAAATGCGGCCGATGAAATAATCATTAGCGCGAGCACGATCACATTTAGATACCACAAATTGAATAAATCCGGTTAACGCCGCACGGCCGGTTTGCGACCAGTGCGGATCAGCGCCGCCTTTCGGATCTTCCACCAAAATATTGCACATAGAGTCAACATACATATCGCGGTCCGGTCCTTGTTCCGGAATACAATTCGGTGATAGCGGATTCCAGCTTGGATAATAAATGCCTTCGCTCGGATTATCTTCGGCACCCCAGTTGATAATGAATACCGGTCCGACCTTGGCTCTGGCGCCGGAAGTGCTGTAACACAATTCCGGTTTTGGATCGTTAATCACCAAGCTTAGTTTTGGTGAATTAAATATAGTTGGTATCACCACACCAGCTGTTTTACCGGTTCCCGGAGGAGCGCAGCATAGGGTGGCCAACGTTTCTTTAAGCATTAAAAAACGGCCGTTAAATTTACCGACGACCTGACAAAAGCCATCAAAACCCAATAAGGCCATCTTTTTAATATCACGTAATTCGGCAACTCGAGCTGAACCTTGGTAATTTACTTGGAAACGGTACGGACTTATTAAGGCTCCGACAATCAGGCCGACCGGAATCGTGATAAAAGGCAGCATCGGTAACCATAAGCCAAAAGAAAAACTGCCGTTATAATTATATAACTGGCGAAACCATCTGCCGTACATTGTAAAAAGATGATCCGGATTGGCGGCTATCAGTCCTAAAAACTTGCGCACGACATCCATCGATGATTTCGATACACCATGACTAATCAAATATGAGGCCGGTAAGGCAAAAATAAAAAATATAACGCTTAATACTACACAGATGAGAAGAGTTATCATCATCCAGCGCACCGCGTTATCATATTCTTTCCATTCTTCACCGTTTTCTTTTCTTAAAGCCATAATTATCCTCTTACTTTATTGCTTTTATTACCTTTTGCAGTTTATCAAATTCTTTCTTCGGCATTGGAGCTTCCTGATCTTCCAGTGTTTTAGAGAACAGAGGAATCTCTTTTGGAGTACCGCGATTGATTCGGGTTACTTTAATACCCAAGCTGTTCCAAATTTCAAACATATCATCTGCATTGATAATATTAGCCATTTGAATAATAACAAAACAAGAAATATCTAAATCAAAATCAGTGTTTGCCAAGTGTTCCTTAATGTTATCGCGTGCAACGCACAGCTTGCGTACCGGCGAAATACGGTGGCTGTTTTCTGAAAACCAAAGCGGTTCCTCACCGTTAAATAATTCTTCATCAGCCAGCCAATCTCCGCTTTCTTTATCAATTAAGCAAAGAGCAATTTTGTTTTCCGAAACAGCTATCAGGTCAATGGTTGTGCTTTTAACAGTAACGTTACTGATAATTTGATAGCCTTTTTGCAGAACTGCGTCATATACCGGACCGCGAGATTTTCCGTTGTTGTTTTCATTATTTTGATCATAGTTTTTATCGGAATTTCGCTCTGATTTATTCGACTTTTCATCACGTCTGTCGCGACGGTTGTTTTTATCATTGCGTTTGTTGTTACGTGATGTTTCTTCATCGTCAAAATCAAAGCGCGGAGTTGTTTTAGAGCTGTTGGAACGAGATGAATCGGTTTCGCGTTTCTTAGTGAAATCGGTTTTTTCAAAAGAATCAATATCTAAATCAAAATCGTCATCATCGTCATCAAACTTAAATAAAGCATGATCAATAGTGGCCGAAACATCGGTTTTGGTCGTTTTAGCCGGTGACGAAGATGGTGTTGATGGAGCCGGGATTAAGGAAACCGGCGGAGTATAGGTCGGAGCAGCAGAACTGTCACCGTAATCGGAAATCGGTGAACGATAACCGGAAACAACACCTGCCGGACGTATTTGTTTATATGATTTGCGCTTGGTAACACCATATTTGTTGTGGGTGGTAATAACATTTATCGGCGCTTTGATAAAACGGCGGTAGAGGCTTAACGGTAAAGTAATAAGCTTATAAATCAGGTATTCCCAGTTAACCAAACTTAATGTCCACCATCCGGTAATCAGCATCGGGAAAAATGTTAGAAGAATTATTACAAAAGCCCATTCTTTCGGAGCATGAACCGTCCAACCGGCTTTCCATAATTCGTAGGCCTGACGCCAGTGATCCGGCCAGAAGATATCAAAATGCCAGTTGCAAAGCATAATCACGCGGATTCCCTCTGTAAAGACTATGCCCCACAGTATACCGACAATGATTATTCTTAAAAAAACTATTAAAGACTTCAAGTCTTGCTCCGTTTCTTTCTTATATAACGCACTTTCTTAAGTTATAACAAATTTATTAAAAAAGTGATTATATTTGTTATTTTTTTTCTTTTTCTATTTTTTCAATAATTTCTCGACGTATAGCATGAGAATCTGTTACCGGTCGTTTTTTATTTTCCAACTCAATACGTTCGCGGACAAATTGTTCCAAATCTTTCTTTTCTTCAACTTTTAAGTTTTTAATGTTTACATCTTGGGATTTATAATTGCCTGATCCCAGATTAGCCAGCCAATTAAGCGGAATAATAAGAAGATTTATTAATTTGCAATGAAATATTTTGTGCCAAACAATCAGATTTAAAGGAATAAATGCTGCTAATATTCCCAGCAAAGCGAGGTCTTTACCGTAAAGTATGCCATCGTTATTCCAATAATCAGACATAACTTTATATGTTTGGGGAGCCAGAATGTTAATGTGATAAATTTTCAGAACTAGCCAATACAGCAACAACAGCGCTGAAATGCTGAAAATTGCACTGAATATTGTTGCTCCGAGAATGTGGAAAAGCTTTTTTATCATGTGATTTTACCGCTTAACGTCCTTGGTCTTGGCGCAAAATGTTTTTCCACGCACTGCTTGGCTTGCGGCCAAAAGTGCTACGAACCGCCGTCGTAAAATTCTGTCGTCTTTGGACGTGATGCAAGGCAATATCCTGAAGTTTGAGCGCTTCGGCAGCCATGTTGGCATCCGAGGCATTTTCACGATCGGTCGCTACGGCATTTTGGCGGGCCAAAGCATCTAACGAAATTCCTTTGCCGTCATCGTTTACCAGCTTATATCCCGGTGCAGCATCAAGCATGTCGGATAAAAGTTCTTGATAATCTTTACTATATTGCAAACTCTCCTGCCGATCAAATTTTTTCATTTCATCATTGGCTTTGAACAGGCCGGTCGTGACATCGCGCGTTAGAGAGGATTGCCACTTATCGGTTGTTTCTGTAACATACTTAAGGAAATTTTGCATATATTGGCCACGTCTTTCTGCAATAGCTTGCGGATCGGTGATACCTTCTTTGGCGCAATCATCCGTCGCAACAGCTCCGGCAAGCTGCATACAAGTGTACAGATCACGGTAATTACTTTCGGTAAGCGTGGCTAAATCCGGAACATCATTGACAATTTTTTCGTATGAAGAGGCGCTTAAGTATTTATCAACCATCTGGCAACGTGCTTGCAGTGAGGCTACGCGATATACACGATCTTGGATATCCAATAAATCATCTTGAGACTTACCATCCTGCATTTGCTGTAACCGTTCATTAAAACTTTGCGGTGCAGCCATATAGGCCTGATTAAGGTCATTAATCATTTTTTTGTTGGTGACAAACTCCCACTGCGCCGGAGGTTCGCCAATATGATTTTGAATATCACGGGTTATTTCCTGAGCATAGTTTTTACGATTGGCACGAGTGGCCAAAAAGTTGTTGGAATGAGTGGTATCGCCCATTACGGCAGAGCAGCGTTGCGTCGCTAATTGCAGACCATTGTTCTGCGTTTTCTGCGCCTTTTCTTTCATTTTAGTACTGTTTATATGGGCTTTGGTTTCCGCCTCATCAATCAACTTGTCTATAAATCCCCACGTACCTTTGATAGCCTTACTTAAGTAGTATAATATAACATCTTCATACATGTAGTCGATGATATCTTTATTTTTTATGCCGTCAAATTTATTGTCGCGTTTTTTCGGTTTGTTATCTTGCTTTTCATCGGCAACTTCGCCGGCAACAGCGGTCTGCGTCGGAAGCTCTTGCGCCGGTGCCTTAGGATCTTGTTTTTCTTGGAGTTTCAGAGCCGGTTTGTTTTCTTGTTCCCCAATACGCAAAACATCGTCCATGCCGTTAACATTAAGCGGCGGTAAAGCGGAGTTAGCCAGTGTTGCCGCGCTGTTATAGGCCGAAAGCATAGTGTTTAATGAATTTGCCAATTCCGGATTTTCTGCAGCATTAATTCGTGACAACTTCATTTCGGTTATATTAACATAACTTTCAAGACGAGTGGCAATATTGGAACCGTCAGCCATCGGTTCTTTGATAAATTTGTCAAACCCCGTCGGATCAGCTTCCTGATATTTTTGTAAGAATTCGTTGTTTCTTTCCATTACGTCAAGCGGCGGTGTATCAACGCCAATGCCGCTTATGTTATCAGCCGGCGGAAATAACTGATTGCGAAGTTCTTCTGAAACCGCAAAATCAGGGTTATCCTTTAAAAGGTTGATCAATTTGTCCCAATCCGGAGCGGCGGAATTTATTATTTCATTAAACTGTTCCAACAGAGTTTTAGGGGTGTCTGTTGTCAATTCTTTTGTTCCTATCTCAGTATTTTCGACCATTGAATTTCTCCAAATATCAATATTCTTCCTACGTTTGCTTTGAATATAGCATAAAAATACTTTTTTGTCTATATATTTTTCTAAATTTTTAATTTACGTAAAAATTCACCAATTTTTATGTTTATTTTAATGCCGTCATTCGGGGTAACTTTTATCAGCCCGAAAAACCGCGGTTTAATTTTTTTAAAGTCAATGGGAGCAAATATGGCCGGATTGGTTGTTAATGCGCGGTAAGCTCCGTCAAAATCTTTTTGCGCAACACGAAAATAGTTGCTGATTAAGCGATCGGCATCGATGGGGAAATTTTTGGCTTTTAAGGCTTCAACAAAACGTCTTTGTCTTTCTTTGCGGGCCAAATATTCTTCATACATAATTTTTTTGATGCGTTTTTCGCGGTATTTTAAAAATTTGGTCTGATATGTCAGTTCGCAACCTTCCATATCTATCAGAATTTCAACATAGGAAATGACGGCCAATTGTGCATCCTGATTTTTAAGCGTTTCGGCAAAGTTTAAAAATTGTTCATCGGTGGAGTTAACCGGAAATTCGCCGATTTCGTTAGGGAAAATTTTGCATAAAATAATCCATCCGGCCACCAGATCATTGGATAAGATCCGGCCGATACTCGGCTTGTAATTCGGATATAAATCATCTATGGAAAATTGGCACTCAAAAGGTTTTTTGAGAAACATTAACGATAAACGATTAACCGAATTGCCATAGTTTAGAAAAGCTTGGGCTAATTCAGATTCTTCGGTGCCTAAAGTCGGTTGCTGTTCTTCGGCTATGGCGGCTTCGCGAGCGGCGTTAAGTGAGGCTTGAAGATCGTTGTCTATTTCTTGAGAAATGCGCTCGTTTTCATCAATTTCAGCTTGAGATAATGCGTTTTTCTTCTCTTCCGGTGAAGGTTTTTGTGTGGTAAAATCATTTTCATCGTCCGTAATTGATGAATTAATAAATTTATTCAACAGATTTTCAAAATCATCATCTTCTTCAATTAAATCTTTTTCTTCAGCCATGGCTTGTTTCTCCGTAAACTTTATACATAAAAGTTTGTTGCATTTATCTGCTGTTATATGATATATGATAATTCATAAAATATATTTAACAAAGAAAAAAATGAACGATTTTGATGAAATAATATACTCGGCAGAGGTAACCAAAGAAGACAAAGGAATGCGGTTAGATAAATTTTTAACCGCCGGATTGGGACAATTTTCTCGTTCCCAGATACAAAAACTTATTAATGATGGTAATGTGTTGGCTGATGAAGTGGTTATCAGCGATTGTGCATTCAAGGTTAAAATCGGCGATGTTTTTCAGATTTATGTACCGCCGGCACAAGAGGCCATTCCGCAAGCCGAAAATATCAATTTAGATGTTGTTTATGAAGATGATGATTTAATTGTGGTGAACAAACCGGCCGGAATGACGGTGCATCCGGCTCCGGGAAATTACAGCGGGACTTTGGTTAATGCTTTGTTATATCATTGTCAGGGACAACTTTCCGGAATTGGCGGTATTAAAAGGCCGGGGATTGTGCATCGTATTGATAAGGATACCAGCGGACTTTTGGTGGTGGCAAAAAATGATATGGCGCATCATAGCCTCAGCGAGCAATTCGCCGAACATTCAATTGCAAGATCGTATCGGGCATTCGTTTATGGAGTTCCCAAGCCATTGTCCGGAAAAATAGAGGGAAATATCGGCCGCAGTAAATTTGATCGAAAAAAAATGGCCGTGGTGCTTAGCGGAGGCAAGACGGCTGTTACAAATTATAAAACACTGGAAGTTTTTAATAATGCCGTCGCTTTAATCGAGTGCCGGTTAGAGACGGGAAGAACTCATCAAATTCGCGTGCACATGAGCAATAACGGTAATGCATTAATCGGTGATCAGCTTTATGTTAAAAATAAAAAAGAAAGCGTGTTGCTGCCAGAAGAAGTTAAAAGGTATGTCAACCGTTTTCCGCGGCAGGCTTTACATGCTAAAAGTTTAGGATTCGATCATCCGCGCACTCATGAAAAAATGTTTTTTGACTCCATTTTGCCGGTCGATTTGCAAGAATTATATGAAATTCTAGCGAAAACAAAATAAAACTATCGGATAGGTTGTTTATAAATTTAAAGTCTTATATTATTGAGAGCTGTCAAACCTAACGGAGGGTACAATGGAAAATGTGACTGCTCTAACCGGACTTGACTTTTCACCAGATATAAATTTTGCTCGCTATTTGCAGGATATTCGCAAATATCCGATTTTGTCACAGGAAGAAGAATATCAATTGGCTGTTGAATATAAAAAAACGCACGATAAAAAGGTGGCTTATCGGCTTATTACTTCGCATCTGCGATTAGTGGTTAAGGTTGTTTCAAAATATAAGGGTTACGGCTTGCCGATTAATGAAATGATTTCGGAAGGGAATATCGGTTTGCTGTACGCAATTGAAAAATTTGAACCGGATAAAGGGTTTCGTTTTTCAACATATGCCCTATGGTGGATTAAAGCCACCGTTCAGAAATATATACTAAATTCATGGTCCTTGGTAAAATTGGGAACGACAGCAGCACAGAAAAAATTGTTTTTTAATTTGCGCAAGATTAAAAACAGTTTGAATTTGATGGATGACCGTGAATTGTCGTCGGATATTCTGAATGATATCGCTAAATCTTTAGATGTTAGCGTACAGGAAGTTACCGATATGAATATGCGCCTTAAAGCCCATGACGGTTCGCTTAATGTTTCGGTAGACAATTCGGATTCTGACGGCGGTAGTGAGTGGATGGATTTTATTTATGACAATAAACCGAATCAGGAAGAAAAATTGGCTTATCGCGAAACAATGGATTATCGGCGGCGCTTGTTTCGGCAGGCGATAACCGTTCTTAATCCGCGGGAAAAAGATATATTATATCGGCGGCGAATGTGCGATGATAATGCAACGCTTGATGATTTAAGCCAAGTTTATAACATTTCTAAAGAACGAGTGCGGCAAATAGAGCTGAATTCTATACGCAAAATAACTAAAGCTATTGAAGTTATGCAATAATTAATCGTAGGTATATTCGCCAAACGGAACATTATCCATCGGTTTCTGCGGTTTATAAACGAAAATGTTAGTTACGGTCGGAATATCGTAAGTGCGGTGCCAGTAGCCTTTTTTCTCCATACATAAACGATATGTTTTCGGATCGGAATTAGCCGAATCGCGTATGGAATTTACCAGAAGCGGGGAAGCACCTTTGTAAGGAACATAACTAGCCCAAATGCCCTTTTCTTTGTGCCAATCAACGTGAATATTATAGCGATATTCTTCAGAATAAAACCAGTTGGCAAAGTTTGGTTTTTTAAACCATCCTTCGGCTTCTTTGAGGCACTCGGAGTGATCACGCGAAAATTTAGCTACGCCGGTTCCTTCCCGCTCCCAGTTGTATATAATCTGGCCCTTGCCGCCGGATGAGCAAGCGGCGGTAACGGTTAAAGCAAGAAATATAAAAGTGTTTAGCGTTTTATTCATCTTAAAAATCCAAATCTGCATAGTGTTTTGACGGATATATTCCTTTGATGCGGTCGTTTAATATTTCATTAAAACTCGGCCGTGATTTAATTTTTGAATACCAGAGTTTGGCATTTATATATTCTTCCCATGGAACATCTCCAAGGTAATCAATAATTGATAATTCGGCCGCCGCACTGATGTCGGCTAATGAAAATGAGCTTCCGGCCAAGTAGTTGTTCCGTTCGACAATCCAATCAATATATTCCAAGTGGAAACGTAAATTATTTATTCCCGCCTTAATTCTTTTGGCTTCCGGCGGTTGATGTAGTATAAAGCGTTTATATACTTTTTCGCCGATAAGCGGTTGATATACTTCACGATAAAATTTATTGTCAAACCAATCTATTAAACGACGAATTTCGGCTCGTTCCTTATTGTTGCCGGTAATAAGCCTGTTTTGGGTGTAGGTTTCTTCCAAAAACTCGGTGATGGCGTAATTTCCGGCAATTATATTACCATCAAAAATAAAGATCGGTAATTCTCCGGCCGGATTTATTTTCATAATATCTTTCGACAATGACCAGAGATTTTCTTCTTTTAATACATACAGCATCTTCTTTTCGGACATTTGTATCCGAATTTTACGACAATGCGGTGATAAACTGCTGTGAACCAAAAGAACCATTTTTTTGCTTACCTTTCTTAAATTCCATCTAAAATTTCATCGTCAGATTTTTGTTTGGTAGATTTTAGAATAATTTTTCCACCATTATAGCTTTCAGGAGTTGACGGTGCTTCGGCGGTGGAAGATTTTTGATTTTCCGTCTCTTCAGTTGGTTTATCGCTATCTTCGGCATTTTCTGCTTGTACAGCGTTTTTAGCAAAGGCCGGTGGTACAACACCGATATTTTTTTGGGTTTCTTCGTAGATAATGCGGAGAATTTCTTTTTTAACGGCCAGAGAGTATTCCGGTTTGTTGAATTCATCGGCAAAGGCCTTTTCATAAACCGAGTACTTCGGCATCAATTTCGACATAGCAATAAATACCGGCATTTTAAAGAGTGGTTCTTTAGAATATGCTAAATATCGTTCTATGCCAAAACGAGGAGAAACCATTTTATGATAGTATTCGCTGCCGATTATATAGTCGGCTTCACCGGTGAAAAGTTGTTCATATAATTCATAAAGCGAATCGATGTATGTAACATTTAAAGCGGCAATTTTTTGTTTCCCGTAATCACTTATAAATTCTTTTTTATAGGCAATTCCCCGTAAATTCTTCAGATCTTCACCGGTGCGAATTTTTTCTTGGGTTGCCGGCAAGGTAATAATATGTATCGGGTTGGAAACAACTGACGGAAATAAGATTCCTAATCCGTTGAAAATTTTGGTGCCGGTATAAACTCCGAACATCAGTTGGTATTTTCCACCGCGAACTCCGAGAAGCAATTCAGAAAGATCTATATCGTCCGCATTGTCATAGGGCTGGGCGGTAAATTTAAATTTATATTTTTTCATGGCTTCAATAGTTGGTTCTACAAAAGCACCTTTTAATAAATAATTTGAAGACTTTTCACTTTCTCGTTCATACCAAGAAAACGGTGGAAAATCCGGAGTGCCGACGGCAACAATTTCAGAATCGTAAAATACTTTTTGTTCGACCATGTTGACAGCCCAAGCAGCCGATGTCAACATCGTCAACAAGCATAATACCATTCCAAGTTTTTTCATGATAGAACCCTCCAACGATGTTACTATAAATAAATTGTGTTAAAAAGAATTTAAGCAATTGCATAAAATCCATAAATTTGTAACATAATACAAAATAAAAAGTAAAAGTACAAGATGATAAATATAGATAAAAAACTGTTTTTACAACATCCGACTAATATTATTGCCATTACATCAGGTGTTGGCAGCATGGGGAAAACTTGGCTGGCAACAACACTGGCTCATGCTCTGAATATTTTGCATCAGAGCGTGTTGCTTTTTGATGCCGACAGCGGATTATTAAATGCAGATTTTCAGTTGGCAACCGGTGCCGGACGCTATCTTGATGATGTTATCAACGGCAATATAACTATGAACCAAGCGATTGTTGCGGTAAATAAAAAGAAGTTTGATGTAATTGCCGCTGCAGCCGGTAGCGAGGTTCTGAAAAGCGTTCCGGACGGGCGTTTGCAAATTCTCAGTGAGGAATTGTCAATTCTGGCTCGTTGTTATAAGTATACAATTATGGATTTGTCATCATCGGAAAAAATTATACGCAATTTATTACCTATGCAGGTCAATTTGATTCTTGTTTGTACTCAGGAGCCGTCAAATCTGGTTTCAACATATCAGTTCTTGCAGAATATGGGAGAGTTGGCGCAGTACGGAAATTTGCAAATCGTGGTAAATTATGCCAATTCGCAAGAAGACGGAATGCGTACATATAATACGCTGCGACAGGCTTGTGAGCAATATATTAAGAAAACTCCGCAACTGCTCGGTGTTATTCGCCGCGATACGCGGGTAAGAGATGCAATTCGTAATCATTCGTTGTTCTTAAGCCGTTATCAACATTCCGAGGCGGCTGAAGATGTTATGGCAATTGCCCATAAGTTGGTCGAAAAAGGAGAGCAAAATGCTACGGAACTATGATGCATTAGGTTATTATGAAATATTGGGTGTAAGACCTGATGATGATCAGGAGTTAATTAAACGCCAATATTATAAACAGGCTAAATTTTGGCATCCTGACCATAATGAAGCATCAGATGCTTTGGAGAAATTCCAAAAAGTTGCGGTGGCTTATGATGTTTTAAAAAATAAAGAAACCAAATTACAATATGATCTGCTTTCACTTATCTATAATCAGCATAATTTTCCACCGTTGGGTTCACTTAAAATTTATAAAAATCAAAAAAATAAAGATGATCCCGCGCTTCGGGTTTTGAAGCAGCGCCGCGTTAAGGCGCAGGGAAAAAATGTTGCAATTTATGAAAGCAAAGATATTTGCAATATTAAAGAAGCCCGCGAAATGGTGTTTAATACTTCATTGCATAATTGGTTGCTCGGATGGTGGGGAAAGGGAGCTTTTCGTAAAAATTTGGCTGCTCTGAAGTTTAATTACGGGGCAGTTTATGTTGATGATAATGATAATTTGCAACTGATGTTGCATAATGCTCTGGCGTATGCACAGGAAAAAAATGCAGAAATGGCGTGGATTTATGCCCAACAAGCTCTGTTATTGGTTGCTGGTAATGCGTATGCCGAAAGATTAATTAATGAATTTATTCAAACTTTAGATTATTATCCGAAGGCAACCGTAAAATTGCCATATTGGTCGCCAAGCGATTTGCAGTTCCGACAATGGTTCGTACCGTTGGTTTTGGCTTTGTTGGTGTTTTCGGCTTCTATTTTGGCCTTACAAAAAAACGGTTGGTTGAAATTCAATCTTGTGCCTAAGCAAGAGACTTTTTATGAAGAAAGAGAATATGCCGGCGGGGTGGTTGTGCCTTATGATATGGTCGACGCTAAGTTGATTAAGGTCGAAGATGAAATGAACAGCCTTAAATATATATATAATTTCAGTGCAGATTGTTTGGTCTATAACGGTCCGGACGAACGTTACGGGGTGTTTGGTAAAGCAATAAAAAAGCAAACTGTGCGTGTTGTGGCCTATACGGTCAATAAAGCGTGGTATAAAATAATTATTGATAGCGGCGAAACCGGTTTTGTGCGTAAGCAATGTCTGGCTAAGGGAATGGGAAATCCGGTGCCGAATCGTAGTCATGTTTATCAGGAATAAAGGAAAAAATGATGGGATTGCAATTCGAAATAGATAAAAGAGTGGGAAAAAGCCGGTTGGGACGCTTAATAACTAAGCATGGCGTGGTGAATACTCCGGCATTTATGCCGGTGGGTACTTGCGGAACAGTGAAAGCGATGATGCCGGAAAGTGTCGCCGCAGCGGGAGCAGAAATTTTGCTCGGTAATACCTATCATTTAATGCTGCGTCCGGGGGCGGACTTAGTGGCTGAAATGGGCGGATTGCATAAGTTTATGAATTGGAATAAGCCAATTTTAACCGATTCCGGCGGTTTTCAGGTTATGAGCCTGAGCGGTCTGCGCAAAATTACAGAAGAAGGGGTAACTTTTCGTTCACATGTCGATGGAAAAAAGTTTTTTTTAAGTCCGGAAGAGTCTATATCTATTCAGCATAAGCTTGATTCCAATATTACCATGTGCATGGATGAATGTACGCCGTATCCCTCTACTTATGAGGACTGTGCAAAATCTATGCGGATGTCAATGCGGTGGGCAAAACGGAGTAAAGAGGCTTTTATTAATCGTGAGGGTTACGGAATTTTCGGTATTCAGCAAGGTAATGTTTTTAAGGATTTGCGGCAGGAATCGGCGGAAGCTTTGAAAAATATCGGCTTTGACGGTTATGCTATCGGCGGTTTGGCAATTGGTGAAGGGCAGGAAAAAATGTTTGAAGTCTTAGATTATGCTCCGCAAATGTTACCTGATGATAAACCGCGCTATTTAATGGGAGTCGGCCGGCCCGATGATATTGTCGGAGCAGTATTACGCGGTGTTGATATGTTTGATTGTGTGATGCCGACCAGATCAGGACGAACAGCGCAGGCCTTTACCAAATACGGACCGATTAATATTCGTAATGCTCGTCATCGGGCAGATCCGCGTCCGTTGGAAGAAGGATGTGATTGTCCGCTGTGTACACATTATTCACGCGCCTATATCCACCACTTGCAAAAATGTGGAGAAGTCTTGGGAATAATGCTTTTGACTTGGCACAATATTCGTTATTACGAAAGATTGATGCAGGGCTTGCGTCAGGCAATAAAAGATGATACACTCGAGCAGTTTGTGGCAGAATTTTATGCTAATCAGGCTCGGGGAGATATTGAGGAGTTATAAAGATGAAACACGATCGTCCGGAAGAACTGCGAGTTCAAAAAGAAAAAAAAGTAAAACGGCTTGATAAGGAAAAAACAGCAGAAGACGTTGTTTTAGAAGAATTTAAACAAGAAAACAGTCAGGCCGGTATTCGGGTTTTTGTGGCTGGAGGTTCGCGTTCGGGTAATGATGAACAGTATGTCGAAGAAGCATATAAATTAGGTGAAAAAATTATTGAAATGGATTTTAAACTCGACTTCGGTTTGTCAAACAGCGGAATTATGGGAGCCGTGGCGCGGGGCGTTTGGGATAGTTGGAACCAACGCAAAAATAAAGATCAAGGTTATCCGATTCAGGGAATTACCACTAAAAAATATTTTGCCCTCTATTCAAATGATGAGGACTTAATCGCAAAAATGGAAGTTGTGGTAACGCGGACATTGGAAGAGCGGAAAAAGAAGTTGCTTAAGGCCGATTATGTCGTCTTTACACCGGGTGGAGTAGGAACTCTTGACGAGCTGGCTTATGATTGTGTGGCCATGCAAGACGGTATGTTGCCGATGAAACCGTTTATTATATACAACGTAAACGGCTATTTTCACCATTTGTTGGAATATTTAAAGTTTATCGCTCATGAAGGTTTTGCCGAACCGGTGCCGTTTATTGTGGTTGATGATGCCGAAGAGGCCGAAATTGCTTTCCGTTTGCTCAAACAAACATGTCAGCGTTGCAGCGACAATAAAGAAGCTTATACGATTGCTCGTAAATTGGTCTATGAATTACCGTACTACATTAAGAAAAAAATAGAGCATGAGCAAGATGTTGAAGTTACGTTGCAATACGTCAATAATATCAGAGAAAACGGAACAGAAGAACAGCGCCAGATTTTGGAAAATGATATTGAAGCGGCTTATTTGGAACGCGAAATTGAAAAAATGTATGGTCGTTTGGTGCAAAGCGGACGTGATACCGGAACGGTTAGTGATAAGTTGGCACGATTGAAAAAGCGCCATAAAGAGATTAAGTAGATGAAGGTTTGGAGCTTTGTTCTTAAATATTTACGCAAAACCAAAGTTTTGGCAACAATTATATTGGTTTGTGTCGTTTTTCATGCGATTGTTTTGCGTTGTCAATCTTATTATTTGTCGCACGCTTTAGGAATGCTTCCGGATTATGTTAACAATACTTCTCTATGGTCACAAATTGTCTTAGCGTTGGTTTTGTATGTGTGTTTTATTATCGGCGACGGGGTGTTAGATTTGTTCCAACGGATTGCCCAAGCTAAATTCCTACCGTATTTTAACGGGCTTATTATTAAAGATTTGTTTGTGCAAATTCATCATCATTCAATAGCTTTTTTTCAGGAAGAAATGGCCGGAAAAATTGCCGCTAAGGCTAAAAATGTGGCCGATGGAACATCGCATATGTGCCGGATGATAACATTTACTTTGATTAATCCGTTATTCGGGCTGGCTGTCAGTTTACTATTTATCAGTCATGCTAATTTGTGGTTGGGAATTATTTTCGGGGGAATTTGCCTGTTTTTCATCAGTGTGGCGGTTGCCATTCGTTACCGCGTAGGAAAATATGCTTATAATCGTGCGCGGTTGATGACTGAAACTGAAGGAATTTTTGTTGATACGATTACGAACAGTGATTTATTAAAAAGTTTTGCTAATTATTTTTTTGAAAAACATAATTTTTATCACAGTTTACGTCAAGCAGTACGGGCTGAACAGCTGGAAGATCGTAAAGATTCAACATACAATTGGGTGGGAAACAGTTGTTTTGACGTGATGCGTATTTTGTTCATCGGCTTGATTTTTTATTTTTGGCGGTTAGATGAATTGTCTTTAGAAGGGGTGTTGCTGTGTTTTACGTTGATGGAAAGAATGGTTCACGATGTGCAGGGTTTCGGTTGGTTCGCCGGTGAGTTTTCACGAGCATACGGGAAGGTAAAAGACGGTTTGGAGTTAATATATACACCATGCGCAGTGCAAGATTGTGAAAAGGCCATTGATTTGAAAATGCGCGGAAGAAGCGTTAATTTTCATAATATTTCCTATCATTATAATAATAAAGAAAATATTTTTGACCGCTTTAATTTAAAGATTAAATCCGGTGAACGTGTCGGGTTGGTCGGGCATTCCGGCAGCGGTAAGTCTACACTGATAAAGTTGTTGGTGCGTTATTATGATGTGCAGGGCGGAAAAATAATAATCGGCGGACAAGATATTGCTAAGGTTCGTCAAGAATCGTTGCGCGCTCATATTGCGGTTATTCCTCAGGATACAACGTTGTTCAATCGGACAATAATGGAAAATATTCGCTATGGTAATGTTAAGGCCAGTGATGAAGAAGTTATACGGGCGGCAAAGATGGCCTATGCCGATGAGTTCATACGCTTATTGCCGCATGGGTATGAAAGTAAAGTCGGGGAACGGGGTGTTTTGCTTTCCGGCGGAGAGCGGCAAAGAATTGCTATTGCGCGGGCTATATTGAAAAATGCTCCGATATTGATTTTAGATGAGGCAACTTCGGCTTTAGACAGCGAAAGCGAAATGTATATTCAAAAATCATTAAAGCACCTTATGCGGGGTAAAACGGTTATAGCAATTGCGCATCGCTTGTCTACTTTAAAGGAAATGGATCGGCTGGTGGTGTTGGATAACGGTAAGATCGTCGAAGAAGGTTCGCATGACGAGCTTTTGCAGCAGCGTGGTGCTTATTATCAATTTTATCAAATACAGAGTTTGAATAAATAAAAAAAGCCCCGATTATGGAGCTTTTTTAGTTAGTGTTTATGAGTATTATTTACTCAAAGACAATCTTCATTTCTTTGCCGTAAAATTCGATCAGACGCCGAAAATCCGCGTATTTAATGAATTTACCGATTTCCATACCTTCAATAACGCGTTGTGGAATTTTGGTTTGATACGCGACACTTTTTAAGTACATATGATGTTCAACCCGTAATTGCCACAAACCGTGTCCGATTTCGCGTAGCGTTTCTTTATCCATATAATAACAACCTTTAGCCATTGTCTTGAACTCCTATTTTTTTGTTAAACCAAACAAAAACCGCCTGAAAATTCTTCAAGGCGGGGGAGTTCGAAACTGCTTATCATCAGTCTGATTTATTCAATATATTCAACCAGCTCCCCCAAAAAAAGAGGAGTTATTTGATAAGAGGAGTTTCGATACTCCATCGGCAATCTCTTGTCGACAGAGCTTATATTAATTTAAATAAGATAAAAGGCAAGTATTTTTTATATCAATGCCATCATTACGCACTAACATATCGTTTTCTTTTCAAAGCTTCATAATTTACGGTATATTTATTTTTCTGTAGATGTTGTTTCTTTTTAACCAAGGTTTTTCATCATAAATAGTTTTGGTTCTTGCTCCGTAATTATTAACTTCCATAGCTCCGGTTGCATTATAAAGTGTTCCGATTTTTTCTATTGTCGGGTTATGAGTGGAATTTTGCAATCGTTTTATTACTTGAACGGCCAATTCAATATTTTGTTCCGGATTAGCCGTATTATATTGCCGCCCATCAAAATTTCCCCAAGTTTTGCCACGAATATTCATTGGCATCTGGCTTTCAGAATAGCCCAAAACATCTCCGATATAGTTTCCTCCATATTTATGTCCAGTAAAAGCCTCATTATACATAATAGATTTAACCAAATCCGGATCCACATTATATTGTTGTGCATATTTTTCAATAGCATCACCATATTTGTTTAAGTAATAATTACCAGTAATATCGCCAACATATAATACGTTACTATACCATGGCATTTCATATTCAGCATTAGGATTATTTTCAATATCCAAAAACAAGTTTTGGCCATTGCGCAAATGCTCTATTCTTTCTTCTCCTTCCATATAATTATCATAAGGCCGTAGACATTGTTGATTATTTATTTCCCAGATTTTTCTTTCTAAATCTTTATTGCCGGCATCAAAACGCGATTTATCCAATTTTTTCAAATATAAATGTTTTAAATTATCATCAAATGTGTGACCTGTTATCTTCAGCTTAATTTTTTCCGGACGTTTATCATGCAGGTGATATCCTATGCTACCGTCCATTCTGGTAAAAGGTTGTATTTCTCCCAGATTTTTATTAACATATTTATTGGAATGAGATTGTGTTCCAAAAATATTTCCTATTGATTTACTCATTTAATCTTCCTTCTTTTTAATTTGTTAAAACATGCAAATAATTTATTTCTTATTGTTGTTATAATAAAAATTGTAAATCGCCGAATATTATACATGGCTAATATTATAATAAATAAGGAAATTTACAGTATGAATATAAAGATTGTTATTTTAAAAGTCAAGATAAGTTGTAAGAAAAATATAATTATTTAACGAGTATAAATTAAATTTCTTATTTTTGTATTGCAATAACAAAAACTCCGGTCAATTCCTTTATAGGTAATAGTCCAAAATTCATTAGAGTGTAATTATTTCTAGAGCAAGCAACATTGCTAGAGTTGGGATATATAGTAAAAACATAACACTAATGATGATAGTTAAAATCTTCAAAACTCTTGGCGGCAAAATGTATAAAGTCAGCATTATAATAGCCATCGGCGCCATAAAATAATAGGTATGCTCCAAATTAAAATGCGTATTTG